>JAZQYC010000312.1:0-3778 GCA_045633285.1 Clostridia bacterium
TTTTATGGAAAATAATAGACTACAATCCCCCGAAATATTTGAAAAAGAGGGTAAATGCGACAAAAATTGCAACAAAACGTATGACTTTTTGAACGAGCTTTTCAAAAACGTTCAGATGGGGAAATTAGCATTTGAGTGCATTCTTCCCAAGATCCGTGACACTGGCTTAAAGGATAAGCTTCTTGCCCAATACAACGATTTCGAGCATTTGACTATCGATATATCGCGCGCTATCACCGAGCTAGGACGAACGCCCGATTCTAAGCTTGGAATGGCAAAATCCATGCTCAGAGGCTCTATCAAAATGACTCTCGCGTTCAATTCCTCTACCCAGAAGATCGCCGATATGATGATACAGGGCGACAATCAGGGAATAATGGATATCAACCGTCTCATAAACGCCACCACAGGCAAGGTCGAGGACAAGGCTATTACTCTTGCTCGCAAGGTGCTTGAGGTAGAGCAGAAGCATATCGACGAGCTGAAAAGGTGGCTCTAATCAAAATAGAAAAAAATTTTTTTATTGTAGCTATAAAATACGCAAAAAATTGATTGCTTTTTGAACGATTTGTGGTATAATACATCAGTAAAAAGTAAACAAGTTTACTTAAAGGAGTTTATCATGAGTCGTTTGTTTGGAACAGTATCACGCGGAGTCCGCGCGCCTATCATCAAAAACGGTGACGATATCGTTAAGATCGTTACTGAGTCCGTTTTGGAAGCAAGCAAGTGCGAAGGCGTAAGTTTTCACAACAAAGACGTTATCGCTATGACCGAGGCTATCGTTGCAAGAGCGCAGGGTAACTACGCATGCGTAGACGATATAGCTTCCGACGTTAAGGCTAAATTTGGTGGGGAGACCGTAGGCGTTATTTTCCCTATCCTTTCGCGTAACCGTTTTTCAGTTTGTCTTAAAGGTATTGCAAAAGGAGCTAGCAAGGTTATCCTTATGCTTTCCTATCCCTCGGACGAGGTTGGCAATCACCTCATTTCCTACGATGATCTCGACGCTAAGGGTGTTAATCCCTACACCGACGTCCTGAGCGAGGAAAAGTACCGTGAGCTTTTCGGTCACGCTACTCATACCTTCACGGGCGTTGACTACGTTGAGTACTACAGAGGCTTGATCGAGGCTCAGGGAGCTGAATGCGAGATAATTTTTGCAAACAACCCCAAGGCTATCTTAAAGCACACGGGCAACGTGCTCACCTGTGACATACATACGAGAGCTCGCACCAAGAGAATATTAAAAAGCGAGGGCGCAACCGTTTACGGACTTGACGACGTTATGAGCGCTCCCGTCAACGGAAGCGGATACAACCCAGAATACGGTCTTTTGGGATCGAATAAATCTACCGAGGATAGCGTTAAGCTCTTCCCGAGAGATTGTCAGCCTATCGTAGAGGCTATCGCAAAGAATCTCAAGGAAGCTACCGGCAAGAACGTTGAGGTTATGGTTTACGGCGACGGAGCTTTCAAGGATCCCGTAGGAAAAATTTGGGAGCTTGCTGATCCCGTTGTTTCACCTGCTTACACCAAGGGTCTTGAGGGTACGCCCAACGAGCTTAAGCTTAAGTACCTTGCAGATAACGATTTTGCAGACCTTAAGGGCGACGAGCTAAAACAGGCTATTATGAAAAAGATCTCTGAAAAAGATTCTACCGTAGTTGGTCAGATGGGTACTACTCCCCGTAGACTCACCGACCTTATCGGATCGCTTTGTGATCTGACCTCAGGCTCGGGAGACAAAGGTACTCCTATCATCTGGATACAGGGATATTTCGACAACTACACCACGGACGCAGAATAATCTAATATTAACGAGAATGCACTTATCTCAACGATAAGTGCATTTTTTGTTTGTCTTGACTGCTCAACCAGCCAAACACAAAAAACCTGTTGATTTAATATTGATAAAGTGATACAATTATATATAGTATTAAATATACTCTAGGTAAGGAGTTAGTTATGAAGAAAAATCTCAAAACACTTTTGGTAGTTTTATGTTGCTTCGTTCTCGCCTTTTCTACGGCGTGCGGATCACCTGGTTTTGGCGGTCCAGGCAATAACCCCGGAGAAGGTCCCGGTGTCACCCCCGGTACGGGAAACCCAAACGACGGTATGCTCTCCGTTCGTGACGATATCGAGGAGCTTGGCGAAAACGTAGACAACGTGCCCTATCTTGGACTAACCAAGGAAGAGAGCGCCACTGCAAGGTCTGCAAGCGCAAAGGCGTCAATTCCCATTGCAACTAAGCTTTCCACCGGCGTCAGTTCAGACAAGAATCCCATTATCCCTGACCAGTCAGAGCCCGGCAGTAATTGGGGAAACCTCGTGGACACCATCGAGGTCAACTCCCCCGAGGACGATATATATTTCAGCGAATACGCAGACAGCAGACAGTACGTTTCTCCCTGCGGTGAGCTTTTCTATATCAGTCAAGCAAATAACGTTCTTGACGAAAACGTTAAGTACGTAAAAGGTAACGTTTTTGAGAACGTAACCATGATCAACCGTTGGATACGTCATACCGAGCACAGCATGCTTCGCTTGCGCTACGATCAGGTAAATAACGTTCTTGCGTGTGAGGAGCTTATGGCGTACGAGGACGAGAGCGGTCCGTATTTCCATTACCATTGCACTACCTCCTCCTATACCGCAGACGGCAAGGAGATAATTGAGTTTATAAGCACCAGACAGCGTAATATCGGTGACTATAAGTATTCAAGCTTCTATCGTTATATAGAAGACAAAGAACAGCTCTATTTCACCGTACACGACGAGGATATGTACGGAGTAGTTTATAGCGATCTTTCCGTGGAGAATCCTCTTATCACGGCGTTTACCTACGAAAAGGCTCATAATCAGCAGTCTACGCCAGACTCTGAGATCATTAACGAGATCGAGACCATTACTAAGGAAATTTATTTGCCTCAGACCGAAACAGATTGCGGTTTTGCTGCAAGTATCAAGACCGAAATTTTAAACGACGAGACTGTATCCACCAATTTCCAGCAGGCAATCATAGATTCACACGGCTTGAGGATCGGATATATCAACGAGATCTATTTTGACGATAACGACGAGACCACACCTCTTTATCAGGCTGATATGGGAGTTAACCTCCCGTACGTAACCAACCTTGATTACTCCATCAGCTTCAAGAACGGATTTGACCCCGTCAGATTTAATGAGGATTGGCAATATCACGATGAGGTATCCTCATTTGAGTACGTAGTTGAAAACGTTACCTACAACTTCAATCTTGACGGCTTGGAGTTCACACATAGAGACAACTTTGAAGAATCTCCATTTTATCCTACGCTCGGTATGTTCTCCTCCATGGCGCTCGGCGTTAAGACTGACGACGCTGACGAGCTACTCACCTGCGTTCAAAACAGCGGTCTCGTGCTTGAGGAAAAATGTCTCGGTCAGGTAGAGCGATTCCTTAATCGTAATGAATTCATGGCAAGTCATTCAATGTACGGATACACCTTGGATACCACTATGACGGCTGAGTCGATCCACGGTATATTCAGTCATTATATTGCTACGTTCTCCCACGTTACCGACGAGGAGTTGCAGTCTTATAAGGTAGAAGACGCTCTGCCAATGAGCGAGCAGATCGTAGACGAGCAGTATTACGCTATTTACGATATAAATTTTGCAGGAACGATAACCTTTGACGAGACTGATAATACCGTAAACGTCAGCAACGTAGTAGCTACAATGAACGAGAGCTTAGCTCTTGACGAAGGAGCAAGCCTTGCCCTAATTG
>JAZQYC010000313.1:0-2026 GCA_045633285.1 Clostridia bacterium
GCTCGTGACGCTTCAAAAAATCTATCAGAGTCTGAATGTCGTTAAAGCTCTTTGGTGAATACAGCACGACGTTCTGAAGAGAGGGAGCTGATCCTGCGCTCATAAGAGGAAGAGTCTTGCGCTCAGGCTCGTATTCCTCACGTCTTTTTACATCTTCACGCTCAAGACCTGCTATATAGCGATCAAAGTTATTATCGTATTCACGACGAGATCCTCTGTCTCTACCGCCGTCGTATCTGTCGTCGTCGCCCATACCCTTCATCATCCAATCGGTAAGCTTTCCCATAAACTCTCCTTAATTATAATTACGTGCGCCAAAGAGTGCGCTACCAAGTCTGACCATATTCGCACCCGACTCAAGCGCTATCTCAAAGTCACCGCTCATTCCTGCAGTCAGAGTCTTTATCTCTGCGCCTGCAATATTTGCTCTTTTGAGCTCCTCAAAGGTAGCGTAAAGCCTCTTATAATAAGAGCGAAGAAGGGTCTTATCCTCAAGGTTAGGAAGAACGCTCATAAGTCCCTCCACCTTGATATGCTCAAAAGCTGTCAGCTCCTCGGCAAATCCGATAACGTCCTCTCTCGATACTCCGCCCTTTGCCTGCTCGCCTGCCATATTGACCTCGATAAGAACGCTCATTACCTTATTAAGCTTAGCGCATTGCTTCTCGATCTCGCTTGCAAGTGACAGCCTGTCCACGGACTGTATCATCTCTACCTTGTCTGCAATATACTTGACCTTATTGGTCTGAAGCTGACCTATAAGATGCCAACGAGAGCAAGCCGACGCCTCCTCGTATTTAGACAGAAGCTCTTGTACTCTGTTCTCACCCACGATATCAATGCCAAGCTCAGATCCGATCCTGTTCATGATCTCAGGAGGAACGGTCTTAGTTGCTGCAACTATGCACGCCGTAGGAGATATCCTTTTTGCTCGCTCAATAACCTTGAGCGCATTTTCAAGAATCATTTTAGTCTCCGAAAAACTCGTTGTAAATAGCCTTGATGCTTGCCTCGTAATCGGTATTTTCAACACCGACTATAATGTTCTTTTCACTGCTTCCCTGATCGATCATACGAACGTTGACTCCAGCTTTTGCAAGAGCGCCGAACACTCTGCTTGCCGTGCCGACCTTGGAGTTCATACCGTGACCAACGGTAGCAATAAGAGCAAGACCGTGGTGAACGGATATATTATCGGGAGAGACTGCCTCGGTGATCTTTGCAATGACCTTATCCTGCTTGGACAAGATAGCGCTGGTTGCAATCACTACGCTGATCGTGTCTACGCCCGAGGGCATATGCTCGAATGATATACCGAAATCCTCAAGCACGCTGAGAATCCTTCTTGCAAAGCCAAGCTCGGAGTTCATCATGCTCTTTTCGATGTATATAACGCTGAAATCTCTCTTTCCTGCAATACCCGTAACAAGCTCGTCAGAGTAATCAAAGGGTGAATAAGGAACTATCATCGTACCCTTGTCCTCGGGACGGAATGTATTTTTGATATTGATAGGTATTCCGCTTATTCTGACAGGGAAGATAGCGTCGGGGTGAAGCACGTTTGCGCCCATGTACGAAAGCTCTCTCAGCTCCTGATAGGATATCTGAGAAATGGTCTTGGGATTATTGATAAGTCTGGGGTCAGCAGACATGAAACCGCTGACGTCCGTCCAATTCTCGTAAAGATCTGCGCAAACCGCTCTTGCTACTATCGAGCCAGAAACGTCCGATCCGCCACGAGAAAAGGTAACTACTCTACCGCTTTCGGTAGCTCCGTAAAAACCGGGGATAATAGCTTCCTTTATACCTGCAAGCTTATGAGAAGCAAGCTCGTTGGTGATATCTCCGTTGAAGCTTCCGTCCTCGTTGAATCTAATGATCTCAGCTGCGTCAACGAAATCGTAGCCAAGAAACTTAGACATAACGAGAGCTGAGAGATATTCTCCTCTTGACGCTGCAAAGTCCGCCGTTTCAGATCTGTCTATTTCAGCCTCCGTTCTGTCGAGCACGCTGTTGATATCAAACT
>JAZQYC010000314.1:0-1704 GCA_045633285.1 Clostridia bacterium
ACTTGTCAACGGCAAAGAGATATTTGATTCGCTTGTTACCGTCTTTAAGAAAATTTTAGATAAAAAAAGAAAAAATATTTAAAAAAGGTATTGCAATTAAAAGCAAATTGTGGGATAATATGACGAATGTGCGTAAAACGCAAGATTAAGGGTAGTCCGCTGCGAAGCTCTGCATGAATACCCGGATTTTTAAGGAGGACTGAAAGATGAATAACTTACTTCAGGCTTTTACAAACGAGCAGCTTAAGACCGAGATCCCGGTCGTAAACGTTGGTGATACCATCCGTATCCACAACAGAATCAAGGAAGGCGCACGCGAAAGAATCCAGATGTTCGAGGGCACCGTAATCGCTAAGCACGGCGGCGGAATCTCCGAGACATTCACCGTAAGACGCGTATCTTACGGCTGTGGCGTTGAGAAGACCTTCCCGATCCACTCTCCCAACGTTGTTAAGGTAGACATTGTTCGTTCCGGTAAGGTTAGAAGAGCAAAGCTCTACTACTTGAGAGACAGAGTTGGTAAAGCTTCCAAGGTTAAGGAAAAGATCTAACTTTTCTAAAGCTACACAAAAAAAGACACCTTCGGGTGTCTTTTTTGTGTTTATTGGGCTTTTAGCGTATCTTCGATCTTGTCAAAAACGAGAGTTGATTTCTCGCTCTCAAGTACCGTATAGATCACGTAAGTGCCAAATCTTCGTGCCTCTGCCGAGCTGAGCTTAGATAGCTCGCGCGGCAGATAGTTCTCGACGAATGCACGCCGCTCAACTCTCATCTGCTCAAGATATTCCTGAGCCTCACGAAGAACTTCCTTTGCATCAGCCTCACTCGCGGCGCGTATGATACCTATTTCACCTTGATCGTCGGCATTCTTTGAATATATCACGCATACATCACGACCATCCACAGAAATTCCGAGCAGACCGTTTATATCTTCATCGTCATACTCAACATAGTCCCCAAACTCCGAAATTTCGCCTGTGAGCCGCTTTGCAAGATCTCTGCTCTCAAGTGAGTCAGAATATCTTATAGACGCGCAAGAGCAAAAAACGAGGCAGAGAAGAGATACAATAATAACGCGCTTCATTGATCTGCCTCACACGCGTGCGTACGCATATATGCAAGCATCCTTCTGTAAGCCTCGGTGCTGAGATGATATCCGTCACCGACCTGAAGCTCGGGGCAGAGAAACCCGTCCTCACCCTTGAAAATACTATTTGAGTTAAGATACGCAACTCCTCGCTCCTCTGCAAGCTCTCCCGTCCATTCGTTGAGTCTGTCGATATATCCGTTGAGCGTCGCCACGTCGATGCCGAACGCAGAAACGTCCATATTTTTGCCGATAGGGAAGCAGGATTGAAGTATGACCGTGGTGTTCGGAGAATGCTCTGCTATGGTATCGATCAGTCTTGAATATATGCGCTTGAAGTATTCCTCACCTTTGGAAATACTCGTGCCTGCGCCGTTAAGGCCGAATGTGAGCAGCATAAATTTCGGTTGCTTACGGGTAAGTGCTTCACCGAGATCGAGCTCCTCATTCGTCTCCGGATATACTATTCTGCAATCAGAGACAGTCGGTGTCAGCATCAGCGTACCGCTCTTGGGTGCCCATACCTGAGTAGTCTCAACCCCATCTTTCAGAACTCCACGACTTTTAAGATGGTAGGTGGTAGACTCACCTAAAAAAATGAAAGAATTTATATATTC
>JAZQYC010000315.1:0-4342 GCA_045633285.1 Clostridia bacterium
GACCTCACCCGAGTTCGTATTTACGCACAACCTTGCAGACAAGCACGATACCCATATGGCAGTTGTGACCAAGGTAATCAAGGATATTAGAGCCTTACCTAAGAACAAGCGTCCCAAGACCCTTTACGGTGGAGACGTTTGGAGAGATCTTGATTGGGTGTTAGACGAGGAAAAGGTCGTTTTTGACACGAGCGAGCACCCTAATATCGCTATGGGCGTTATGAGCGTATTTGACAGCCAGATCTGCGGAGGAAAGAGATACGATCTTGCAGCAGAGGGAAGAAGAGTAGCGAACGCAACGTATTTTGCTTCTCACGGCTGTGATACCGCAACGGGACTCAATTACTGTATAGATATGACTCCCCTCATCGAACGTGACGATCTGGACGTAACGGAGTTTATTCTTGGATATATCGACAGATTCAGAAAGGACGTAATAGATAGAATAGCAAAGGTTTCAAAATAAGGAGATAAAAATGACTGATTACAGATCGACCCTTATGTGGAAGGAGATCAACGAGACCCCTACCGCATTCAAAAATATTAAACCGAATAACAAAAAAACGATGGACGCTCTTCTCGAGGATATCAAAAATAACCCTATTTGCGGTGTATACGCAGCAGGAAGAGGAACGAGTGACCACGCTCTCGTGTACTTTAAGTACGTATGCGAGATATTTGCAGGTATCCCCGTAGCGTACGCAGGCTCAAGCATCGTTACCTTGTATAAAGGCAAGCTCAACCTCAAGAATCAGCTCGTTATCGGTTGCTCGCAGAGCGGAAAGGCTGCTGACGTACTTGAGGTCATAAGACGGGCTAAGGCTGACGGAGCTATCACGGTTTCAGTCACTAACGATGAGAATAGCCCTCTTGCAAAAGAGGCTAAATATCATCTCTTCTGCTCGGCAGGAGAAGAAAAGAGCGTAGCTGCAACCAAGACCTTTTCTACTCAGCTCTATCTTATGCTTTGGCTTGCATCTTCACTTGCAGAAAATATTAGAGCAATAGATATGCTCGACACCTATACCGAGAATCTTCCTTCCGTTATTGAGGCTATATCAGCTCAGACGGAAGCGCTTGCTCCTGAGTTTTATTCAATGGAGAGCGGATTTATCCTTGCTCGTGGAGTCACCTACCCTATTGCGCTTGAGGGAGCACTTAAGCTTCAGGAGACCTCGTACGTTCAGATGAAGGGATATCCCGCAAGTGATTTTTATCATGGTCCTATGGCTATGGTAAGTAAGGATACTCCCGTATTTATCTACGCACCTAAGTACGGCTACTCCGATGAGAGCATGAAAGAAGCTCACAAGCTTGATCAGGAAAAATGCATAGACAAGATGATCGAGCTTGGCGCAAAGACCGTTATCATAACGGACGACGAGGACTACAAGCACTACGAGGGTAAAGCGTTCGTGGCTATTCTTCCTAAGGCTTGCTGTGAGAGCTTTGCAATGTTCAACTTCGCATTATTTGCGCAGATGTTTGCTTGTCGTATCAGCTGTGGCAAGGGTAGAAATCCTGATAATCCAAGAGCACTCAACAAGGTTACTATAACGAAATAGCAATATATCGGGGGGACAGAAGATAATGCTTACGAATTTAAGAAACTGCAAACAGCTCGTATCCAATTTCAACGTCGTTGGAGACGTGGTATCATCATTTAAATACGGAAACGGTCATATACACGACACTTACGTGGTAACCACTATGACCAAGCTGACGAGCAAGCGCTACATACTCCAGAGAGTCAACGATTTCGTTTTCAAAAACGTAGAGGGACTTATGGAAAATATTGCGCTCGTTACAAGCTACAATATCAAAAAGGTAAAGGAAGAGCACGGAAACGTTGAAAAGGAATGTCTCCGCCTCGTTCCAACCAAGGACGGCAGATATTACGTTAAGACCGATACGGGATATTATAGAATGTTTTATTTCATAGAGGGCGCAACCACATTTCAGGTAGTTGAAAAGCCCGAGGACTTTTACGAAAGCGCAGTTGCATTCGGAAAATTCCAAAAACGCTTGGACGGCTTCGATGCGTCACTTCTTTTTGAGGTGATCCCCGCCTTTCACGACACGAGAAAGCGCTTCAACGATCTTATGAAGTCTATCGAGGAAAACAAATCAGGTCGAGCTAACGAAGTCAAAAAAGAGATCGAATTTGCAAGATCAAGAGAAAAGATCTGTGGCATCATCGTAGATATGCTAAACAGCGGTGAGATCCCCGTCAGAGTAACCCACAACGACACAAAGCTCAACAACGTCATGATAGACGATATCACGGGAAAAGCAGCCGCCGTTATCGACCTTGATACCCTTATGCCGGGTAGCATGCTGTACGATTTCGGAGATTCTATCAGGTTTGGCTGTAACCCCTGCTCCGAGGACGAGAAAGATCTATCCAAGGTCGTATTCAACATAGAGCTTTTTAAGGTATACGCCGAGGGCTTTTTGTCCGTACTAAAAGACACTATAACAAAAAAAGAGCGTGAATACCTCGCTCTCTCTGCAATACTTATGACGCTTGAATGCGGTATGAGATTTTTGACAGACTACATAGACGGCGACGTGTATTTCCACTCGTCATACATTGGTCAGAATTTAGACCGTTGCCGTACACAGTTCAAGCTCGTATCCGATATGGAATCACGTATCGACGAGATGAACGCCATCATTAGCCGAATTTAGGTAAAGTGTTCCCTCCTAATCAATACTTTACCTTTAATTCCCCGAAAGGGACTGCTCCCCCCGCAGTCCCTTTCTCTTTTGCAGAACGAATTCCGCATAAAAAAACGCCGAAATTTTTCGGCGTAATTTTTTTACTATTTCACCGTGATAGTATACGAATAATCCTTGCTTTCGCCCTTTTCAAGCTTGGTCATACCAAACTTTTCGCTGAATTCGTGGCTGTCTCCCATACGGTCGGGAGTTCCCGTCCAGGGCTCTATGCAAATATAATCGCCCTTAGATCCACGCCACAAAGCAAGATAATCAAAATCGTCGTATCTTACGTGTACGCTATGCATGGTGTTTGAGGATTTGAGGGTAACGCCCTTGCTCATCTTTTCCAAAAATATGGTAGGAACGAATATTTCCTTAGGATAAAGAGGAAGCTTCTTACCGTCTATGAGCTCAAAGGGAGCGCGCTCGCTGGTGATAAATCCGTCATCCGTTATTCCAACTGCTAAAGGAGTAGCCTCCTCGTCAAACTCAAGATAATACTTGGTAGGATCACTCTTGGGAGCAAGAGGGTGATTGAAGCCAGGGTGACCTCCAACTGAGAAATACATAACTTTTTCACCGTCGTTAGTTACGCCGTAGGTAACCTTGACGCTATTAGCGCTTAATTCGTATGTAACCTTGAACGTAAAGGAGAAAGGATACATCTGTCTAGTTTCCTCGTTATCTCTCAGTATAAAGCTTACCTTGGTCTCGCTTTCTTTGACGACCTCGTACTGAGCCTTAGGCGCAAATCCGTGAAGAGGAAGAGAATAGGTCTTTCCATCGTAGGTGTAATATTTCTCACGGAGTCTGCCAACTATGGGAAAAAGCGTAGGAGCGTGATCTGACCAACAGCCCTCAGCGCCCTGCCAAAGAAATTCTAAGCCGTTACAGTCCTTAATGCTGTGCATTTGCGCTCCGATCTCTGATATATTTACGGAAATTACGTCGTTTTTAATTTCTACCATGTCAAACCTCACGTTTTTTTATTGATTATACACCAAAAAACGTCTATTTGCAATTAAAATTTGACATATTAGCTTTATTTTGTTACAATATATAAAGTAGAGGTAAAATTATGAAAAAATTACTTATAGTATTACTAATAGTAGCTATGTTATTCTCAGTAGCGTGCGCTCCTGAGGAAAATCCGGATACTCTTCCCGATATTACCCCAGGTGGAGACGTTACCCCCGGTCCGTCAGGTCCACCCGTGATCACTCCTTCGCCCTCTCCGTCGGGTAGCAACCCCTCGGGCAGCGAGCCGTCAGGTAGTGAGCCGTCGGGTAGTGAGCCGTCGGGCACGCCGGACTCACCCTCGGGGACACTTCCCTCTGAGCCTACCGATCTCCCGTCGGGATCACTTCCCTTGGGCATGATCCCACCAAGCCAGCTTGATCAAGGCATTGACGAGACCACTACCTTATATCGCAAAACTATCACGATAGGTAACGATCCTGCAACGGGTAGAATGACCAAGAAGCTCGTATATTCCGAGGCAGTTGATCGCCTTTATTCCGATCTTCCCTCAAACGCAAGCCTGTATCCTTATATATCGAGCTTTACTCCTAAGGATATATACCAAATCCCGTTTGCCTACACCAAGTCAAGTCAGACC
>JAZQYC010000316.1:0-3530 GCA_045633285.1 Clostridia bacterium
CACTCTTAACTTATAAACATACGAGTAGATCTGTTTATTTGATTTTGTTTATTTTTTATATTCTACCTTAAAAAATTTCTCACCCTCACCGTCGTCTCGGTACAGCTCGAATCTGTCCGACCATTCTCGTACCCTTATCTCGGGATAGAGCTTGCTACGGTATTCAAGAGGGTAGGGAGAGGACTTGAAATCTCGAGTGACACGGCGCTCCTCCTCCCTGAAATAGGGTCTTTTTACGATCTCACGCTTCGTTCGCTTGCCCATTCCGGAAAAAGCCGTTCTGACGGGAGCGATCACGAGCTTTCTTATCGTGATAAGCGCGGAACATAAAAAGCACAGAGCGATACCTATAAGATATAAGGTACGCTCCGTGCCTGCGACGTTTAAGTCAAATCCGAGATATTTAGAAAGTACTGCTCCGAGAAGCAGATATAATCCGGGTATATAAAGCCCGAAAAAAACTATTATTTCACCAAGAGCGCGCACTATCACCCTGAAAAGCCAAATAATTATTTTGACGAGAAATACTGCTCCCGTCACTATAAGGGTGAGCGCGCGTCCCATGTTAGTTAGCGACTATGTTGACCAATCTTCCGGGAATAACGATAACCTTACGGACGGTCAAGCCTCCGACTATTTCTTTTACCTCGTCCATTTCAAGGACTGCTTTTTCAAGCTCTTCTTTTGAAAGGGTGCTTGAAACGGTTATACGGGTACGCATTTTGCTGTTTAACTGAAGCGCAAGCTCTACCTCGTCACGAACCATGTATTTAGGCTCTGCTACGGGGTAGGGGTGATAAAGAACGGGATAGCTTCCGCCGAGCTTCTCGTTAAGCTCCTCGGTAAAGTGTGGAGCAAACGGAGCCATCAGGTCGATAAGAGTCATAACGACCTCACGCAAATATCCGTCGCTGTCTCCGTCGTATCTGGAAATAGCGTTGGTAAGCTCCATAATGCGGGCAATAGCCGTGTTGAATGAGAATACCTCGGTATCTCTCGTGACCTTGTCGATCGTGGTATGGAGAACGTAGCGAAGCTCCTTTTCCTTTTCGCCGATATCCGTTTTTCCGTTAGTTTTTGATAGAGTGGTCTCAACTATTCTCTCCACTCTCTCGAAATATTTAGCAAGAGCCTTGATGCCCTCGTCACTCCAAGGTCCGCCCTCTACGTACGAGAAGCCGAACATCAGATACATTCTGAATACGTCTGCGCCGAATTTAGATACGAATTCGTCGGGAGAAACTACGTTTCCACGAGATTTACTCATTTTGAATCCGTCAGGTCCAAGTATGAGTCCTTGATGTACGAGCGAGGTGAACGGCTCGTCAAAATTGAGATAGCCCATATCACGGAGAGCCTTGGTTACGAATCTTGCATAAAGCAGATGCATACAAGCGTGCTCTGCTCCGCCTATATATTTGTCTACGGGGAGCATTTCGTTGATTCTATCGGTATCAAAGGGCTTGTCGCTGTTTTTATTATCAGCGTAGCGCAGGAAATACCAGCTCGAGCATACGAAGGTGTCGAGGGTATCGGGATCACGACGGGCAGGTCTTCCGCAAATAGGACAAACCGTGTTCATAAAGCCCTCGTGCTTCAAAAGGGGCGATCTTCCGTCAGGGGTGAAGTCAACGTCGTAGGGAAGCTCGACGGGGAGATCCTTTTCGGGTACGGGAACTTCTCCGCAATGATCACAATGAATGATAGGAATAGGCGCGCCCCAATAACGCTGTCTTGAGATAAGCCAGTCACGGAGTCTGTAGTTGGTTTTAAGCTCACCTTGATTGCTCTCCTGAAGCTTCTTGACGATAGCGATCTTTCCTTCCTCACTGGTCAAACCGTCGAACTCACCGCTGTTTACCATAACGCCAAGCTCGGTGTAGGGGAGATCGTCGCACGATCCGTCCTTGGATTTAATAACTCTCGTGATATCAAGACCGTATTTGTTTGCAAAAGCAAAATCTCTGTCGTCGTGTGAGGGTACACCCATAACTGCGCCCGTTCCGTAGGTATAGAGAACGTAGTCCGCTATCCAGATAGGAACTTTTTTGCCGTTGATGGGGTTGATAGCATAAGCGCCCGTGAATACACCGCTCTTTTCTCTAGTGGTGGACTGACGCTCAATCTCGTTAATGGTCTGAGCTTGCTTCTTGTAAGCCTCTACCGCTTCCTTTTGCTCGGGAGTGGTGATCTCGTCAACTAAAGGATGCTCGGGAGCAAGAACTACGTAGGATACGCCGAAGAGGGTATCCGCTCTCGTGGTGAATACTCTGAAAGAGCCACCCTTTTCCATAGCGAATTCGATCTCTCCGCCCGTGGACTTTCCGATCCAATGCTTCTGCATGAGCTTGGTCTTTTCGGGCCAATCGAGCTTGTCAAGGTCGTTTAAAAGCTCCTCAGCGTAATCGGTTATCTTGAAAAACCATTGAGTGAGGTTTTTGCGGATAACGGTGCTGTTACATCTCTCGCAAACGCCGTCTATTACCTGCTCGTTAGCAAGCACGGTGTTACATGAGGGACACCAGTTAACGGGAGCTTCCTTACGGTAAGCAAGACCCTTTTTGTAAAGCTGTAAAAATACCCATTGAGTCCATTTGTAGTAATCGGGATTGCAGGTAACGACCTCAGCGTCCCAATTAAACATAGCGCCCATTGCTTTGAGCTGACCCTCCATGGTGTCTATATTTTTGATAGTGGAATCCTTGGGGTGAATACCGGTCTTTATGGCGTAGTTCTCAGCGGGAAGACCGAAAGCGTCGAAGCCCATAGGCTCGAAGACGTTGTAGCCCTGCATGCGCTTGAATCTTGCAAAGGAGTCAGAGGGTCCGAAGTTGAACCAATGACCTGCGTGCAGTTTAGCGCCCGAGGGGTAAGAAAACATTTCGAGGACGTAATACTTTTTGTCCTTTTTGGTCTCGTCAAATGCGTAAATATCGTCTTTTTCCCATTTGGCTTGCCACTTTTTTTCAACAGATTTTAAATCCATAAGTCAATTCTCCACAAAATAGTAAAAGTCATTAAAATATATAATAATATAACTCAACAAAAATGTCAAGTGTCACCGCAATTCTTTGAAAAAAATAAAAGAATTGTAATATTTTGCGAAGGAGGAGAATACACTTTATCGAAAAAGCAAGGAGGTTGCTATGGAAAAAACAGATATTTACCGCAATATTGCCGAGCGCTCGAACGGAGATATATACGTTGGCGTAGTCGGTCCCGTAAGAACGGGCAAATCTACCTTTATTCGCAAATTTATGGAGACTCTCGTTCTTCCGGGGATAACGGACGTTAATAAAAGAGCAAGAGCTACGGACGAACTGCCTCAGCCAGCAGACGGAAAAACCATTATGACGACTGAGCCGAAATTCGTTCCGGCAGAGGCTGTCAGCGTGGAAATAGCAGAGGGAGCAAGAGCAAAGGTCAGACTTATAGACTGCGTGGGATTTCCAGTTGATGGAGCTATCGGTGGGGAAGAGGACGGCAAGCCCAGAATGGTCAAGACCCCTTGGCAGGAAGAGGAGATGACC
>JAZQYC010000317.1:0-2040 GCA_045633285.1 Clostridia bacterium
TCAGTCTGAGACCGTTTGGCATCAGGCTACCAAGTATCACGTTCCCCGTATTGCTTTCGTTAACAAGATGGATATCAACGGAGCAAACTACGAGGGTGCTGTACAGATGATGAGAGAAAGACTCAAAACCAACGCTGTACCTATCGCGCTCCCTATCGGTAAGGAAGATACTTTCGTAGGTGTGGTTGACCTCGTTAACAACAACGCTATCGTATATTACGACGTAGAAGGCAAGGATATGCGTATTGAAGAGATCCCTGCTGATATGAAGGACGCTGCCGAAACTGCTCGTGCAGAGCTTTTCGAGGCTCTTGCTGAGTGTGACGACGATTTCATGATGAAGTATCTCGAGGGAGAGGAGATCACCCTTGACGATATTAAGAAGGCTCTTCGTGTAGCTACTATCTCAATGAAGATGACCCCCGTTCTTTGCGGTAGCTCTTACCGTAACAAGGGTGTTCAGATGCTTCTTGACGCAGTAGTTGACTATTTGCCTTCACCTCTTGACGTTCCTGCAGTTACCGGTACCAAGCCCAGAACGGGTGAGGAGATTACTAGACAGTCTGCTGACGACGAGGTGTTCTCAGGCTTGGCATTCAAGATCATGGCTGACCCCTTCGTAGGAAAGCTTGCATTCTTCAGAGTATACAGCGGTGTTTTAAAATCCGGTTCGTATATCTATAACTCGACCAAGGACAAGAAAGAGCGTGTTGGTAGACTTTTGCGTATGCACGCTAACTCACGTCAGGATATTGAGGAAGCTTACGCAGGTGACATCGTTGCTATCGTAGGTCTTAAAGATACCGGAACGGGTGACACCCTTTGTGACGACAAGTCGCCTATCATACTTGAGAGTATGGAATTCCCCGATCCTGTTATTCAGGTAGCTATCGAGCCTAAGAGCAAGAACAGTCAGGAAAAAATGGCTATCGCTCTCGTTAAGCTCGCAGAGGAAGATCCTACCTTCAAGACTTATACCGACAAAGAGACCGGTCAGACCGTTATTGCAGGTATGGGAGAGCTTCACCTTGATATTATCGTAGACAGACTTTTCAGAGAGTTTAAGGTAGAGGCAAACGTTGGTAAGCCCATGGTTGCATACCGTGAGACTATCAGAAAGGCAGTTAACTGCGAAGGTAAATACGTTCGTCAGTCCGGTGGTAAAGGTCAGTACGGTCATTGTAGACTCGTTCTTGAGCCTCTTGATCCCGGAACGGGATATGAATTCGTTGACGAGATCGTCGGCGGTGTAGTTCCCAAGGAGTATATCCCCGCAATCGACGCAGGTATTCAGGAAGCTGCTAAAGCAGGTGTTCTTGCAGGATACGAGATGGTTGACTTCAGAGCAAGACTGGTTGACGGAAGCTACCACGAGGTTGACTCGTCAGAAATGGCGTTCAAGATCGCAGGCTCTATGGGCTTCAAAGACGGCGCAGCTAAGGCTAACCCCGTGCTTCTCGAGCCCGTTATGAAAGTTGAAGTTACCATGCCCGAGGAGTATCTCGGAGACGTTATGGGTAGCATCAGTAGCCGTAGAGGTCAGATCCAGGGTATGGAGATGAGAAACGGCGTTCAGGTAGTAGACAGCCTTATTCCGCTTTCGGAGATGTTCGGTTATGCTACGAACCTGAGAAGCAACACGCAGGGAAGAGGAAACTTTTCTATGCACTTCTCGCACTACGAGGAAGTTCCCGCATCTATTGCTAAGGACTTTATCGCAGCGCACAATAAGGATTAATCATTCGTAAGAATGACAAAATTAAAAAAACAAAAAACAATATTCCAAATAGGAGGAAACAAAAATGGCAAAGGCTAAATTCGAAAGAACCAAACCGCACGTTAACATTGGTACTATCGGTCACGTTGACCACGGTAAGACCACTTTGACCGCTGCAATCACTATGACTCTTGCAGCAAAAGGTCAGGCTCAGGCTATGAAGTACGATGAAATCGACAAAGCTCCCGAAGAGAGAGAAAGAGGTATTACTATCAATACCGCTCACGTTGAGTACGAGACCGCTAACCGTCACTACGCAAGTC
>JAZQYC010000318.1:0-8510 GCA_045633285.1 Clostridia bacterium
TTCTGGTTTTAGATGCAGTCAAGCGTGATATATGTGATTGGAACAATTCCACTATGAGAATTGATCCTGCAAGCTTGAGCTTTGCTATCCGCAATGAGGCTCAGGACGCCGTCAACGAGCAGGTCAAGGCGCCTTTTGACGAATACGTAGAGACCGTTACCGAGGAATACTCCAAGGGCGAGGAGTCCGGTGAATCCGGATCGTCCGGCTCGGAGTCCGGAACGGAGAGCGAGGAGGACGAGGATACCCGCACTGTGAGACCTCTTCCTACGATCGAGGTAGAAGAGACCGTTTATTCAAACGAGGCTATCACCGTCGAGTCCTGGATGCAGAATTTTGAGTACGCTAACAATATTGAGAGAATAGCCTTCAGAAGATTGGAGAAGCTTCTTGAGGATCAGTACAAGGACGAGGCTTACCTTTTGAACGCTCAGTACGAGAGCCTCATTATCAAGACTCTTCAGGACAAGCTTTACGAGTCCACCGCAGACAAGGTAACAAACGACGATATTTGGAACAAATACGTTGCAGAGAGAGCTAAGCAGGTAGAGAAATTCACCGCAGACAGCTCCGCTTACGGCACGACGATATCAAATAACACCCTTGCTTACTACCACGCAAAGCCCGGCTACGGCACGGTTAAACATATTCTTCTTTCCTTTGAAGAGGCTGACGCAGAGGGTAGAAAGGCAGAGAATACTCATATCTATTTTGCTAACGGATACAGCCTTTCTGAGTACGAGAGAAGAGAGGAGAGTAAGCTTTATAGCGACGAACAGCTCGCTGCTTACCGCAAGAAGCTCGCAGAGAATCTCCGCATCAGCTACTACGGTGATTTCGCTGATTGGTGGAAGGATTACGACGCTGATACCATGGCAGATCTCGTTGATTGGAGAGACCTCAAGTACAGCGCAGAGAACGTGGGAATCGGCTACGAGGAGTTTGCAAGCAAGGTAGCAGAGAAGCTCAACACCATTGAGTCTGTAAAGGACAAGATACTCAAATTCGAGGACTTTATCTTCGGATATAACGCAGCCGAAGAGAGCGGAATGTTCAATAATCAGTACGATTACGTCGTTGAGCCCGAGGGATCGAAATATATGGCTGAATTCCAAGCAATGAGCGAATACCTCATAACGGGCGTAGCAAGCGACAAATACAACGAGTTCCTCGCAGACGGTAGTTGCATCGTCGTTGCAGGTACTCCGGGTGAGCTTGGCGCAGTAGGCGTTTGCGTTACCGATTACGGTATTCACGTAGTAATGGCTACCAAGATCTACGACGATCAGACTCTCGAGTGTGATTACGTAAATAAGAGCGGAGCAAAGGTAAGCACGGCAGAAGACTTAAAGGACGTTATACTTGACTACTCTACGGGCGACAACCTCTATGATTATATCAAGGAGAGCTTGGAGTCAGCTGAGAAGAATAACGTTATGACGAGCTATCAGAGCAACTTCATAGACATCTACGGCGAGGAGTCGATCACCTTGAACGAGGGAGTTATCGACGCAATGTTCGCTGAATAATAATGATACTCAAAGAGACCGATCGGTTTATCCGATACGGTCTCTTTTTTTTGCAAATTTTTAAGAAGAAAGGAATAAAATCTATCGTTTAAGCAATTATCATACGTAAAAGCCGAGAGATATCAGCAGTCCGTGATTAACTGATTGCATTACCTCCTCGCTGATCTCGCCGATTTTTTCCTTAAGACGGCGTTTGTCGAGGGTGCGTAGCTGTTCGAGCAGAACGATACTATTTCTTGGCAGTCCGCATTCGCCCGTCAGCATTATATGGGTAGGCAATCTTGCTTTGTCGAGCTTGCTCGTGACTGCCGCTGCAATTATCGTCGGACTGTATTTGTTGCCAACGTCGTTTTGTACGATAAGCACGGGACGTACGCCCCCTTGCTCGCTACCTACGACGGGACTCAGATCTGCATAATATAGTTCTCCTCGCTTGATCAATTTTTTAACCTCTCGTATCTATTATAATTTATGTTTTTTTGGATTCAAACGTTCCGTGTTCATTATTGACAAAAAATGAGGTTCAGATACATATATGCATAGGCTTTGTATCGTCAAATTCTTCTTTTTTCTGCTATAAATACAGTAAATACTTTGCACGTTTTAGGTTATTATGAGCTGGTAAGGAGATCAAAATGACCAGACGTATAGTTATTACATCGGGCAAGGGAGGGGTAGGAAAAACCACTGTGTGCGCAAACCTCGGAGTTAGGCTTGCCAAGCTTGGGAAAAGAGTGGTGATGCTTGACGCAGACGTCGGGCTGAATAACCTTGACGTTTTGATGGGAGTGGAAAATAAAGTCGTTTACGATATATTCGACGTTTTGGAGGGCAAGTGCAGAATAAAACAGGCTCTTATCGAGGATATGTATATTCCCAATCTTTTTATATTACCGTCAAGCCACACCTTTTCGGGATCAAAGCTACTCAGCGCTCAGTTTCGTAAGATCGTGGAGGGTTTGAGAGGGTTTGACTACGTTCTGATAGATTGTCCGGCAGGAATATCGGGAGGCTTTCATAGGGCAGTTTCTATGGCGGACGAGGCGTACGTCGTGGTGACGCCTGCGATATCCTCGCTGAGAGATGCGGATAAAGTTTTTTCCCTGCTTTCAGGATACGGACTCAAAAATACTGCTCTTATAATCAATAGAATAAGAGGCGATCTCGTATTATCAAGAGAAATGATGAGCGCGGAGGAGATATGTAGGATAATGCGCAAGCCCCCGATAGCGATAATTCCTGAAAGTGACGAGATAGCTCTTTCCGCCTCGTGCGGAAGCTTCACGGATAAAGAGGGAATATTCAGCCTGTTTGCCGAGAACGTAGAAAGAGGAACGAGGAAAGTGATCGACTGTACCGCAAAATACAGAGGCGTATTTGGAAGAATGAGAGCAAAAGGGAGAAGAATATGAAAAGGTCCAAAGAAACTGCGATTCGGGCAAGGCGAATACTTATCAAGGATAAGACCCGTATACCTGACGGCTTTAAAGCCCTTCTCGTGGGTGATCTTTCCTCGCTTTTTGCCCATTATTTCGAGCTTAGCGAGCCTTTCGTGGAGCTTAAGATCAGGGTGGACGAGGACGGGAGATACCTCGTCAGCGCCTTTTTGAGGGCGGAAAGATTGAAAGATGTGCCTATTTGTCTGCCTACGCTCGAATAATACAAGGAAAAACTCCGAAAAACCCTAATATTGATTGACAAAATTCCCTTTTTTATATATAATCGAAGAATGCGGTTTTCCCGCTTCAAAAAGATTACTATAAAGTGAGGATATACACAATGAAAAGGACTTATCAACCCAAAAAGAGACAGAGAAGCAAGGTACACGGTTTCCGCAAGAGAATGCAGACCCGTTCCGGAAGAAACGTTTTGTCGCGTAGACGCAGAAAGGGTAGAGCTTCGCTCTCGGCATAATCATGCTCCCCGGGCGTTATAGGCTCAAGAATAATCGTAGCTTTAATTATATCTACAGAAAAGGCAAGAGCGTAGGCGGAAGAGTTTCCGTCTTGCTCTATACCGAAGCAAGGGGAAGTCTTATGATAGGCTTTTCCGTTTCAAAAAAGATCGGATGTAGCGTTGTTCGCAACAAGGTCAAGCGCAGAATGCGTGAGGCCGTAAGATCCTTTCTTCCCGAATTGAAAAGCGGACATCATCTTATATTCGTTGCGAGAAGCAGTATAATTTCCGCTGACTTTGAGCAAATAAAAGCTACGCTTTATACCCTTGTTAGTAAGGCGGGCCTTTTAGCAAAGAACGTCAATGAAAACGGTTTGCATTAAAGCAATCAGATTCTACCAAAGATACCTTTCTCCCGTTCTTGGAGCAAGGTGCATTTTCACACCAACGTGCAGTCAGTATACCATTGAAGCTATCCGTGAGCACGGCGCTCTCAAGGGGTGCGCTCTCGGCGCTTGGAGAATACTGAGGTGCAATCCTTTTTCAAAAGGGGGATTCGACCCCGTCAAATTAAATTATAAAGGAAAAGCAAAATGGGTTTTATGACCGACGCATTGATCTGCGCTGTTCCAGCTGAGCCGGAGCTCACGCATTTCATTGCACAATTTATGAATTTGCTATACGGTTGGATTGGCAACTACGGCTGGACGGTCGTGGTCTTTACCCTTATAATCAAGCTGGTTCTTTCTCCTCTTGATATTTGGCAAAAGGTTGCTATGCATAAAAACAACCGCGCGATGAAGCGTATGAAGCCTCAGATTGCAAAGCTTCAAAAGCAATACGCTCACGACAAGCAGATGTTCCAGACCAAACAGCTTCAGCTTTATAAGCAAGAGGGCTATTCGATGTTTGGAAGCTGTCTGCCTATGATAGTTACTATCGTAGTGTTCTTCATCGTTTTTGCAGGATTTAACAATATGGCTACCTATAGAGTTCAGATGGACTACTACGAGATAGCAACCGTTTACGAGAACACCGTAGACGAGATGGTCGATGCAAGCAACGGTACTTTGACTGCTGAGAGCGACGAGGTCGTAGAGGCTGCAGAGCAAGCAGTTCTTGAGTACTATAACGAGCATCAGCCTAAGTGGCTCTGGATCAGTAACGTCTTCGTTGGAGACAACTGGTCGGCAAAATTCCCCACCTATTCAGATTTTACCAACGCAGGTATTGGAGGACTTGGCGTTAGTAAGGAATGGGTCGGCGAGACCACTAACGATTTCGACAAATACACGAGCGTAATAAGAAATAATGAAGCATATCAGGGCTGGAACGGATATCTTATTCTTCCCGTTCTTACCATTCTGATCACGCTTGGCTCACAGCTTCTCATGCGTCAGATGACTCCTCCCACCGTAGATAGCGATAGCGCGTCTGCATCGAGTCAGAATGCTATGATGAAATTTATGATGCCGGCAATGATGGGCTTTTTCGCGCTCTTTTACAGCTCGGCGTTCACGATCTATCTGCTCGTGAGCCAGCTCTTTTCCCTCGTTATGTCTTGGGTCTTCAATATGATCACGGACAAGAAGGATAAGATAGAGGACGAGTACCTTCTTACTCACACCTTCAAACGCAAATAATACAAGGAAGTATATAAAATGGATTACGTAGAAAAGAAAGCTTCCTCCGTTGAAAAGGCAATAGAAGCCGCTCTTTGCGAGCTTGGCATTTCAAGGGACGAGGCAGAAATAGAGATCTTGTCAGAGGGCAAGCTTCTCTCAAAGGCTGTGGTCAGAGTTTCCAAGCGTGGCACGGAAATAGTTGACGCCCCCGTTATCGACGAGGAGCTAGTCAAGGAGACCAAGATCAAGAATTCAAGATCAAGTGAAAAGATCGCTGAGGCAGGCGAGCGTTCTCTTGCTTTCGTTCAGGGGCTTATTAAGGCTATGAATATCGATTGCGAGGCAGAGCTTACAGCAAGTGGTGAGGATCTTACCGTTACGGTATCGGGAAAGGACAGCTCGAGCCTTATAGGATATCGTGGAGACACTCTCGACGCTGTTCAGTACCTTACACTTCTTGTTGCTAACCGTGGAGAAAGCGGTTTCATAAGAGTAGTCGTTGACGCTGAGAACTATCGCCAAAAGCGTGCAGAGGTCCTTGCTAACCTTGCAAGAAATCTTGCAGACAAGGCGGATAGACTTGGCAGACGTATCGAGCTTGAGCCCATGAATCCTTTTGAAAGAAGAGCTATTCATTCGGCTCTGTCTGATAGCGACAAGGCTCATACCGAGAGCGCAGGCGTAGAACCCAATAGATACGTCGTCATCATTCCTGAGAATGAGACTCCGGGAGCAGAGCCCGAGCGTTATCGTGACAAGAAGGACAATTCCAAGCGCAACGATCGCAGAGGAAGAAGAAATTCCTCGTCTAAACCCTCGCACAAGGACAATTACAAACCCAAGGCGTCTAATGAATACGATCCCTACGCTCCGAGCGAGGAGTATAAGGAAAAGGCAAGTTTCAGCAAAACGGGCCCCGGAAAATTGAGAAGCTTCGGTTACAAAAAGAGATTTTAATCATAGGGGCGCATGCGCCCCTTTTAATTTTATGCATACGATAACTGCGATATCTACTGCGCACGGCGCAGGCGGAATAGGAATAGTCAGGCTCAGCGGAGACCGAGCGTTTGAGATAGCGAGAGAGTGCTTTACCACATCTTGCTCTTTTGACGAGCAGAAAGAGCGTGAACTCGTGCTAGGAAGATTCAAGGGAGAGCATTTTGACGAGAAATGTATGTGCGTCAAATTCGTTGCTCCCTATTCTTATACGGGTGAGAACGTAGTAGAGTTCCACGTGCACGGTGGAATCTTTTTAACGAGACGAGTTCTTGAAACCCTCGTCAAAAGAGGGGCTAAGCTTGCCGAGTGCGGTGAATTCACACAAAGAGCCGTTCTGAACGGCAAAATGAGCCTTGACGAGGCAGAGGGCGTTGCTGATATGATCTCGGCTGATAGCGCGGTTGCTTTGAACTGTGCGTACCGTCAGATGACGGGCAGACTTTTTTCCGTGATAGAGGAGCTTCAGTCTGAGCTTGAGGAAATGCTCGTCAGTGCGTCTGCCGCTATTGATTATCCCGAGGAGGTAGAGGAGGACGTTTACCGTGAGATACCCGAGGCTATTTTAAGGGTCAAAAAGAGAGTTGAAGCTCTTATAAAAAGCGCAGAAAAGGGTAGGCTTGTGAAAAACGGTATTCTCGTTGCCATCGTGGGTAAGCCGAATTCGGGTAAATCCTCCCTTTTGAACACCATACTTGGAAGAGAGAGAGCGATAGTTACCGATATCGAGGGTACGACCCGTGATACGATAGAGGAGGCTATACTCCATAACGGTGTCAAGCTTCGCTTCTTGGATACGGCAGGCATCAGAGAGAGCGAGGATATAGTTGAAAAGGTCGGCATAGAGCGTGCTAAGCAGGAATCAAGAAACGCCGACGTCGTTATCGTTCTTCTTGATGCAAGCAGATCTAAGCCCGAGGATGAGGATCAGCTTATCGAGCTTTTCGATGGCAAAAAGGTCTTCGTATGTCTCAACAAATGCGACTCTGACGTAGTAAGAAAGGAGTCTTACCGCAAAATATCTGCAAAAACGGGAGAGGGCGTGAATGAGCTTTTAGACGAGATAGCATTACTCGTTGGACACGAGGACGGGGAGATCATAACCGAGGCTCGTCACACCGAGGCTCTCAGCGAAGCGTACCGCGCGCTCGTATCGGCTGAGAAATTTGCAAGATCGGTAACTATAGACTGTACGACGGTCGATCTGAGAGAGGCTTGGCTTGCTCTTGGAAAAATAACGGGAAAAACGGCAGACGACGAAATCATAGACGGTGTTTTCAAAAAGTTCTGCGTAGGTAAATAATATGAATATCAAATATTACGACGTAGCCGTAGTTGGAGCAGGTCACGCAGGAGTAGAATCTGCGCTTGCATCTGCAAGGCTTGGCAAAAAAACCTTACTTATCACTCTCAATCTCGAAGCGATATCCTTCATGGCGTGCAATCCCAGCATTGGTGGCACGGCAAAGGGTCATCTCGTGAGAGAAATAGACGCTCTTGGCGGAGAAATGGGCGTTAACGCAGACCTCACTCTTCTTCAGCTCAAGATGTTGAACAGCGGTAAAGGTCCTGCTGTTCAGAGTCTTCGCGCGCAGTCTGATAAGAATTTTTATCACCGCAGAATGAAATCCGTGCTTGAGAGAACGGATAATTTGTCAATACTACAAGCAGAGGTTAAGGAGATACTTGAAGAGGACGGCGTATGTATAGGCGTACGCACGACCTTTGGCGATATCCACGCAAAAGCGGTCGTTCTTGCAACGGGAGTGTATCTTGAGGCTCGTACTATCATCGGTGAGACGGTCAGAGAAGAAGGTCCGTGTGGTTTTATGAGAGCTACCGGACTTACCGAGAGCTTAATTAAGCTAGGTATACCAGTCAGAAGATTCAAAACGGGTACTCCACCGAGAATTCTCGGCAGAAGCATAGATTATTCAAAGACCGAGCTTGCCGAGGGTGACGAGGAGATATACAGCTTCTCAACCGTGACTGATATTGATCTCAAGAATCAGAAGCCGTGCTATCTTACCTATACGAATGAAAAAACGCATAAGATAATACTTGACAATATGGATAGAGCTCCTCTTTATAACGGAGTTATAGAGGGCACGGGACCGAGATATTGTCCCTCTATCGAGGTCAAGATAATGAGATTCAAGGATAAGGAAAGACATCAGCTTTTCTTAGAGCCTGAGGGTGGAGACACCGACGAGGTCTACGTTCAGGGGCTTTCGACCTCTCTTCCCGCCGACGTACAGGAGGATATGGTGCACAGCATCAAGGGACTTGAAAACGCTGAGATAATGCGCTATGCGTACGCTATCGAGTACGATTGCATCGATCCGCTTGCTCTTAGACCCTCGCTTGAGTTAAAGGGGCATAAGGGACTCTTTTCCGCAGGTCAGATCAATGGCTCGAGCGGTTACGAGGAGGCAGGAGCGCAGGGCTTGATCGCAGGTATCAA
>JAZQYC010000319.1:0-14518 GCA_045633285.1 Clostridia bacterium
CATGGCTACGATCCGACTTGGCTCGGACTCACACCAATACCCCGACGTAGGTTTGTCGGGAGTTATGACGAAAACCAAGATCGAATCTTGGAAAGATTACGTCAACGCCGTTAAAAATAGGGAAGTTGAAATTATTCGATAAAGCGAGGTAAAAGATTATGTTACTTATCAAAAACGGTCATATCAAAACCATGTCGGGTGAGGATATCGAAAACGGTTTCGTACTCGTAAACGACGATGGAAAAATCGAATCAGTTGGAAAAGATGCGCCGAATATCAATTCTGACGAGGTGATAGACGCTGGCGGTCGTCTCGTTACACCGGGACTTGTAGACGCTCATTGTCATATCGGTCTTAAAAACACCGCCGTCAGATGGGAAGGCATAGACCATAACGAAAAATCAGATCCCATCACTCCCCATCTTCGCGCTATAGACGGAATTGATCCTTTTGACGAAGCGTTCAGCGAAGCTATAAAATGCGGAGTGACGTCTGCCTGCACGGGTCCGGGAAGCGCAAACGTTGTTGGTGGAACGTTCGTTGCTATCAAGCTTCACGGCAAGTGCGTAGACGATATGATTATCAAAGACCCCGTAGCTATGAAATGCGCTTTCGGTGAAAATCCTAAGGATTTTTACGGACAATCCTCCAAAAAAGCTCCTTTTACCAGAATGGCTATCGCAGGACTTTTGCGTGAGCTTATAATTAAAACGAAAAACTATATGAAAGCAAAAGAGGACGGCAAAGAGCCTGCTATGGATATCAAGCTTGAGGCTATGATTCCCGTACTCAAAAAGGAGATCCCCTTAAAGGCTCACGCTCATAAGGCTAACGATATATTTACCGCTATTCGAATCGCAAAGGAGTTTGACCTCGATCTCACCCTTGACCATTGCACGGAAGGCGCATTGATCGCGGACGAGCTTGCAAGAGAGGGTTACCCTGCATTCGTTGGTCCAAGCTTTGGCTCAAAAACTAAAATAGAGCTTGCTAACAAGAGCTTCACTACTCCTGTAATTCTTAGCTCAAAGGGTGTTCCTATCAGTATTATAACCGATTCACCCGTAGTTCCTCTTGAGCACCTTGCAATGTGCGCAGGCTTTGCCGTAAGCTCAGGTCTTGACACAGACGAGGCTTGGCGAGCTATCACCATAAACCCCGCTACCCAAACGGGCATCGCGGACAGAGTAGGTAGCTTGGAAAAAGGCAAGGACGGCGACCTCGTCATCTGGTCGAAAGACCCCCTCTCCTCTATCGGCGCAACCGCATATATGACCGTGATAGAGGGTAAAATAGTCCACAAGGCAGAATAAGCGCTTTTATCAAATATTATAGCTTAACAATTTATTTCAGATCAATTTAAAAGGCGACGGAATTAGTGCGTCAGTAATAGGGATTATTACTGACGCACTAGTTATATTTGCCTATTGGCAAGTTATATTGCTTTCGCAGTTATATTTTGCTACGCAAAGTTATATTTACCCACAGGGTAAGTTGTGGCAAATATAATATAACTTTGGCGGGAAGTCAAAATATCACGCAAGAAACTTGCATATCACTTTTAGCCATAAGGCTAAAAATATCACTTATAAAAGTTTATCTTTTGTGGATAAGAAAAACACTCTACGTTTCACTTTTAGTGAAGTATAGTGTGCTATGCTTTTATTATGGACTAAAAATCCCTATGGGACACGCACTTTACTCCGTCGCTTTTTTTCAAAAAACCATTTCCTTAATGCTTTGATAAAAATTTTTTATTAATTTAAAATATTCCACTAAGGGAAACTTTTGTCCACTTTCGTATGATATAATATAAGTAGACGACTATTTTTAAGGTAAACGAATGAAAAGCTCTTCTAAAAAAATTATTATCATACAAATTCTAAGGATATTATACAACTACACCTCGTTTGAATATCCTGCAACACAAACCAATATCGTGAATTATCTCAACGACGTTGATATCCCCTGTTCAAGAAAAACCGTAGGCAGAAATATCAGGTATCTGATCGAAAGCGGTCTACCGATAAAGCGCAGGCAATGTAGAAACGGCGGATATTATTACGACTCAGAAAACGACAAGTTCTTTGCTAGAATCAATATTAACGACACAAAAGAGGAAAAAGTATGAAAGGAATTATCACTCTCACCCAAATTCTAATGCCCGTTTTGATCGGTTGCTTGATTGGATCGTTGATAGCAGGAAACAGCGAATCTACCACGACCTTTTTGCTCCTTCTTGTTGCCGATATCGCAATAGGAATTGCCCTTCAAGTAGCCTATGAAGCAAAGGAAAACACGTATAACAAAAATAGTAACGACGACGAGGACGAGCTTAAAAAGCTACTACTCCTTGCTGAATTAGCCAAGATCTTAAAGGAAGAGGAAAAAGAGCCCTCTGCTAATCTCCTTTCCCAAGGATCTTATTTTGATGACGACGAAGAGGATCTCGACCAGATTGACGACGACGAGGAATACGAGGACTACGAAGACGAAGAGGAAGACGACGGCGACGAGGAATACGAGGAAGACGACGGCGACGAAGAATACGAGGACTACGACGAGGAAGATTTCACGGGAATTTTCGACGGACTTAATTTTAATGACGTTAACGACGACCGTGAGGAAGAGCAATTATCTGAGCTTAGTGAAGAGCAAGAATCTTATTCTGAATTTTCTATCGAGGATAAATTATGGATTCTTAACAAGTTTTTCTCGGTTTACTCTAAGCTAAACAATAATGAGTCAGGTGGGGATTTAGAAGCCGTCGATTTAATTTGTGGTATGTGCGCACGCATGCTACACGCACCAACGTCTCGCACTCTTAATCAAATCAAAGAGGTCTCGATTTGCAATATACATAATTTCCCTGCTATACTCTATTCCTTTAATTATAATCCAAGCGAAATAGCCCAAACGATCAATTTGTTTTTAGTTAAAGGCGACGATACTATCAGAATGTTTACGGTAGAAACGAGCTTCCCGTACGCTCTATGCGAATATTCGAACGGCAAGCACCTTTTGCACGGACAAATAGAATTGGAAGAAGCAGATTCTGAAATCTTCAAAAGATTGATATAATCTCCCAAATTGCGAACTTTAATAGAATAAATTCAACTCTACATAAAAGAAGATGCCGTACGGCATCTTCTTCTTGGCGCACTCGCCGAGATTTGAACTCGGAACAGCGCCGTCGGAGGGCGCCGTTTTATCCAATTAGACTACGGGTGCAGATTCTATCGCTCGCTATGCTTGCTCCAGAATGACTTATTTTTTGACGTATTTATCTCACCAAACGATACAGCTCTACGAACTGGTCGGGGGTGAGCTTTTCTCCACGAATTGAGGGGTCTAAGCCCATTTTTTCAATAGCGTTATCGAATTTTTCTGCGCTAACGAGAGAGCTTTTGACAAGGTTGTTGCGAAGGGTCTTTCTACGCATCGCAAAGCTTGCCTTCACTAGCTTCATTACGCCCTCTACCTCGTCTGATATCTCTTCTCTCAGATCGATGCGGACGACTGCGGAGTCCACCTCGGGTACGGGGAAAAACATCTTTCGGTCTACCTTTCTCGTGATTTTCGCTACTCCCCTCAAGGCTACCGCTACGCTAATCACGCCGTAGGCTTCCTCGCCTGCCTTTGCAGTAAGTCTTTCGGCAACCTCCTTTTGTACCATTACGGTAATGCTTTTTGCCCTCGGCTCACGCTCCAAAAAGCGCATTATAAGCTGTGTGGATATATAATAAGGGATATTTGCAACCACTCTGTAATCCTCGCCCACCAGCTCCTTGATCTCGTTATCAGAAAGCTTCATAAAATCGGCGTTTACGAGGGTAAATTTGCCGTTATCTCCGAATTTTTCCTCAAGAACGGGAATGAGCCTATCGTCTATCTCGATAGATACGAGCCTCTTGCATTTTGCAAGCAAAGCCTCGGTAAGCGCCCCTGCGCCAGGACCTATCTCAAGAACGGTGGTATTCTCGTCCACCTCTCCGTCCGTTGCTATAGCAGACAGCAAATTTTTGTCGGACAAAAAGTTTTGTCCGTATTTTTTTAAAAACTTAAAATCTTTCAATTTTTCTCGCCTTGGGTATATTTATTTGATATCGTCACAAAATATTACCGTACCAAAGACAAAACCTTAAGGTACGAAAGAACCGCACTTTGCGGTAAGACGAGGGGAACGCTTGCGTTCCTCTCTTTATATTCCGAAAAATCTCCTTGCGTTTTCCGAGGTCAGCCTTTCAAGCTCGGATACCTCTATTTTAAGAACGCCTGCAATAAACTCAGCGGTGTATCTTATATAGCTCGGCTCGTTAAGCTTGCCACGAAATGGTACGGGAGTCATATACGGACAATCGGTCTCGAGAAGCAATCTATCAAGCCTTACCGATCTCAAAACGTCTTCCTTTTTTGCGTTTTTGTAGGTGACTGCTCCGCCGAAAGCAAAATACGCGTCAAATTTTGAAAACTCTCTGACCATTTCGCTCGAACCGCTATAGCAATGCAACAGCACACCGCATTTAAGCTTGTCCTTTTTTTCACTCAAGATATCGAGAGTATCCTTGTATGCGTCACGAACGTGCAAAACCACGGGGAGTTTAGCCTCATATGCAAGATCTATCTGCCTTTTGAAGACCTCCTTTTGGATATCTCTCGGGGACAGATCACGGTAATAGTCTAAGCCTATTTCACCTATTGCAACGACCTTCTCGTCCTTTGCGCTTTCAAAGTAGAATGCGCACTCTTCCTCTCCGAATTTCTCTGCATCGTGAGGGTGACAGCCAAGCGTAGCGTAGACCTTTTCGTGCTTTTTAGCAAGAGCGAGAGCAGTTTGACTGCTCTCGAAATCGTATCCTGGAACGACTATAGCCTCAAGGTATTCGTCGTTTACTATTTCCTCTGCTCTTTGGACGAGATCCTCGTCGTTTAAGTGAGCGTGCGTATCGATCACTTATCTGACCTCGCTACCAGGGGTGATATCTCCGTCAGGCGTAATAAGTCTGAGCGTGCCGTCAGAGTCCTCTCCGCAGAGTATCATTCCCTGACTCATTATTCCACGAAGCTTAGCGGGCTTGAGGTTTGCAACGAGCACGATCTTCTTGCCAACGAGCTCCTCGCAGGTGAAATGCTTAGCTATACCGCTGACGACCGTCCTCGGCTCAGCCTCGCCTGCGTCCACCGTAAGCTTCAAGAGCTTGTCAGCCTTTTCTACGGGCTCAGCGGTGAGAATTTTTGCAGTAACGAGCTTGACCCTTGCAAATTCGTCTATCGAGATCTCAACGTTTTCCTCTACTTTTTCTTCCACCTTTTTCTCTTCCTTCTTTTCAGCCTTTGCCTTGAGCTCCTCAGCTCTCTTTTCCATAGCCTCAAGCTCCTTTTTGACGTCTATTCTCGGGAAAAGGGGCGCGCCCTTTTCGACCTTTGAGCCAAACGAGCCTGCGCCAAAGGTTATGCTTGCAAAATCTCTCTCCTCTTCCTTTGCTCCGATCGCACCGAAGATCTTGTCGGGAGTGGAGGTAAGATAGGGCTTTAAGAATATTGCCGACATTCTGATAGCCTCTACGAGGTTATACATAATTCTCGAGAGTCTTTCCTTGTTTCCCTCTTTGTTGACAGCCCAGGGCATGGTCTCGTCGATATATTTGTTTGCTCTTGAAATGAGCTTCCATATCTCAACGAGCGCATCGGGAACGTTGAGCTTATCCATAGCGTCGCATACCTTAGCGTATACGCCGTTTGCAACTCTTTCAAGATCGAGATCAAATTCGTTCTTATCTCCCTTAGGCTCGGGAACTACGCCCTCGAAGTACTGACTTACCATTGCAACAGTTCTTGAAACGAGGTTACCAAGATCGTTTGCAAGGTCGTTGTTTATTCTCATAAGGAGAGATTCGTTGGTGTACATTCCGTCCTGACCGAATGGTACCTCACGGAGCAAGAAATATCTGATAGCGTCAACGCCAAAACGAGCCGAAAGCTCTACGGGATCTATGATATTGCCCTTGCTCTTACTGATCTTGTCACCACCGAGGGTAAGCCAGCCGTGACCGTAAACCTGCTTTGGAAGAGGAATATCAAGCGCCATAAGTATTGCAGGCCAGGTGATTGAATGGAATCTTACGATCTCCTTTCCGATAAGGTGAAGATCAGCAGGCCAGAATTTCTTGAAATTGCTATCGTCCTCGCTCATATAGCCAAGCGCGGTGATATAGTTGGTCAAAGCATCGAGCCATACGTATACAACGTGCTCGGGATCGAATTCTACGGGAATACCCCACTTAAACGAATTTCTCGATACAGCTAAGTCCTGAAGACCGGGACGGAGGAAGTTATTAAGCATTTCGTTTCTTCTGCTCTTGGGCTGGAGAAACTCCTCGTTCTCCTCAATGAGCTTGATAAGCTTGTCCTGATACTTGGTCATACGGAAGAAATAACTCTCTTCCTTGGTCTTATTGACCTCTCTTCCGCAATCAGGGCATTTGCCGTCCACGAGCTGGGTCTCAGTCCAGAAAGATTCGCATTGTACGCAATACCAGCCCTCGTATTCACCCTTGTAGATATCTCCCTGCTCGTAGAGCTTATTGAATATCTTTTTAACTGCGGATACGTGCTCTTCGTCCGTCGTACGGATAAATTTATCGTAAGAGATATCAAGAAGCTTCCAAAGATCAACGAGGGTAGCTACCTGCTTGTCTACGTAAGCCTTAGGCTCAAGACCTGCTTCCTTTGCCTTTTGCTCGATCTTCTGACCGTGCTCGTCCGTACCCGTAAGATAGAATACGTCGTAGCCCTGCATACGCTTGAATCTTGCGAGCGCGTCGCAGATAACCGTGGTATAACAGGTACCGAGATGCCATTTGCCACTCGGATAATATATTGGTGTTGTGATGTAATATTTTTCAGCCATAGTTGCCTCCAAAAAAAATTCAAATATTTATATTCTCAGCTTTTGCCGAATACTTTAATGCTTGCATTTTGAGGGAAAGATTATACTCTTACTCTCTGCCCTCATAACTCCGTCTACCTCTATAAAGCCAAACTTTTCATAGTAGCCGTCTACCGTTGCTATTTCGATAAAGTCCGATATATCTATTGCCTTGTTGATAGATGATCTCGTGAGAAAATCACCAAAGCCCTTGCCTCTCATATCCTCACGAACGCCCACCCATTCAAGTCTGACCGTTTTTTTGTCAGAGTAACGCATATTACACACACCGCATAGCTCCTCACCTACGATGAGCGCCATATTGAGAGTGCACCTTTTGTCGTACTCTCCGCCACACTCTTTTGCGAGCTTTTCAAGAACCTCTACGTCACTTACTGCTATTGCACAAAACATAATTACTCAAAGTTCTCCTCGCTACCGACTACTACGGTCTTGTCGTCCTCGTCTATGCTTACGCCGTCAAGGTCGGGCACGTCGCTCTTTTTGAGATCGTATTTCGAATAGAAGATAAATCCACCGATAAGCGCGGCAAGTATACCGCCGAAGACTATCCAGCCCAAGCCCCATTGTACTCCAATAGGCTGAGAGGCCCTACCCTCCTCAAAACCAATGAGGTCAAGCATAACGCCTATAACGAGAAGCGCAACGGACTGTGAAAGCTTGTTTCCAAAGGTCATAAAGCCCGTATAGGTTGCGGTATTGTCCTCTTTCGTATGCAATTTTTCAACTGCAATAGCATCTCCCAGCATACCCGTCGGCATAGAATAAAGAGCTCCCATTCCACCGCCTGCGCAAATAAGACCGGGAATAAGTGCAACCGTCATAGTCGAAACGCTCATGCTGTCTCTTATGATAAAGAGCACGCAGATATAACTAACTCCCGCTATCATAGTCAAAAGACCGGATAGCACCGCAGCTCTTTTATCAAACCTATTGACTACGAGTATCCAAATAGGCTGAGAGAATATCGTCATCAAAAACAAAAGCGCAACGAGCGCGTACATCGACATCGTCTCAAGCTTAAACGAATAGGTAAACAGGTGAAAGCCTGCTGACGTCAAGAACGCCGTAGCAACGAGGGATATGGAGTATGCAAGTATTACGTTACGATATATAGGCTTTTTCAGAACGCTAAAAAAGTCCGTAAATATCGTCTTAAATGACTTTTTGGGAGGAACAATCTCATTCAAAAGCTTAGCCTTAAGCCTCGGTACTTGGGAAAAAGATCCTATGAAGCTGATAGTTCCGCAAATAAAGAGCACCGTGCTCGATATATACGCCATATTAGTATAGCTTTCGGGGTTGTATCTTCCGTCGGGACAAAGCGGTGTCGGCGACTGCAAAACGCTCATCAAAACGGTGGGAAGAATAGTTCCTATCAGCAAAAATACCGATCTTATACTCTGAATAGAGGTTCTCTCGTTGTAGTCACTTGATATCTCTACCGAGAGAGCAGAGTTTGGCGTATTAAAGAAGGTCGTGCAAAGGTTAAACATAATAAGAGACGCAACGAACCACAAAAATTGCACCGCCGGCTCAGCGTTTATCGGAACGTTCCACAAGAAAACGTTGACGAGCGCCATTCCGAATATCGAGATAAATATATAATAATGTCTTCGTCCAAAAAGCTTACTGCGTTTTCTATCCGAAAAATATCCAACGATAGGATCGGTAATAGCGTCCCAAACGGTAGCAAGCGAATACGCTAAACCCATAAGAGTACCCGGAACACCGCAAACGGCAGTACCAAAGAACATAAAAAAGCTCGCTATGGTATTGGTAACTAAGCTGAAGCCAAGGTCACCCGTGCCGTATAGCGCTTTGCCTGCTTTTGTAAGTATTGGCGCTTTTTTGAGTGAAATATTACGCATCTACTCTTGCGATCTCCTCTTTTATGCCTTTTTTGTAAATATACGCCTTACCAGGGCCTACCGAGCCAACCAATCTTCCGTCCTCGAAGTAAACACCGCAATCGTTTTCAATACAAACTGCAAGGTCGTAGCCGTCCTTTATCCTTTCCCAGCTCTCTATACGCGAGCTTTCCGAAAAATGTGGAACGCATACGCCCTCCAAAAGACCGTATCCGTCCAATATCGCATACTCGTTGCTCGAGCCCTCCATCTTCATATAATCGCTATGAGCCCGCTCAAACCAACAAATAGCCCCTGCCGACAGTCCGCAGATCACCACACCTCTTTGATATGCGTCCAAAATCAGCTTGTCAAGACCGCTCTTTTTCCATTCCTCGATCATATAGGCGGTATCTCCTCCGCCAACGTATACGATGTCTGCCTTTTGGAACTTTTCAGCAATATGCTCTATAGTCATCTCACCCTTAGTGACGATAGCTACGTCTACCTTGCAGTTAAGCTCCGAGGTGTAGGTCTTTCGAAAGCTATTGAAATACGGCTTGCTATCGTGACTTGCAGTAGGCACGAAAAGAGCGTACGTTCTTTTTTCAGGATTTTTTGCAAGACCTGCTATGAACGAGTCGATCTCAAGTGTAGTTTTTTCGCGGAGCTCTCCTCCACCGATAGCGACGATTCTTTTCATTCTAAAAAAAACGGGATCACGCAAGCGCGATCCCTTTCTCCTTTAATCTCTGGTGGCAATAGCGCCGTCAACTGATTTGATCGCGCCGATTATACCAGCGGTCGCCTTTTGATCCGTGCTTTCCACTGCGTACGTTATGAGCCGTTCCTTGATACCCTTGAGCTCTTCCTTGGTCGTCTCGCTATCAGCGCAAGCAACCTCTGCCTTTTTGATAAACTTGGAAAGCTCTTCCGCCTTAACTAGCTGTTCGCGCTCCTTTGCGCCTACGCCCTGAGCCTCAAGAGCAAAGGCAAGAGTGTTCTTTTCCTCAAAGATCTCCACCTTGTCGTCAACGAGAACGAGGAATCTGCGGAAAAGTCTGAAAAGCTTGCTCTGTCCACGATTGAGAACGAGGACCAAAATAGCGTAAACTACGATAGAAACGAGAAGTATGAAGCTGATAGCAGGCATCGTGTTGGGAGCCTGTGACCAAGCCATAATTGCAAAAGCAATAATATTATACGAAGCAGCAAGAGCTACGTATATGGTGAGGAAGTTCTTTTTCTTGTTGCCGATCATAGGAACGCGCAAGCAATCGTACTCGGTGATAAACTCACTGGGATAGCCGATCTTGTTCTGCTTGTAGCAGTTCCAACCCATACGAACTGAATCGGGACACTTAGCGATAAGTCTGCCAAACGCATCAGCGTTCTTGCCGTCTACCACGTTACTTTTAAGAAACTTATTGAGCTTAATGAGAGCGCGCTTGAAGCTTGCAGCCTCGCCAACGAGATCAAATATCAACATCAAAACGAGAACCAAACCGAAATAAACTACGGATGCAAGCATCCAAAGTCTGGGCTCAACAGCACCACTTACGGTCGTTCCTAAATTTATCACAAATTCACTGACAAAATCGAGAATTGCCTCCATAATATAACCTCCCATGATATTATATTATATAAAATTATAACATCTTATAAGCTAAAAAGCAACACTTTTACAAAAAATTACGCATTCTATTGCCGATTTTTCTTCCATTTCTGCATTTTTGTCAATTATAGCGCAAAAAAAGAGCAGGCTTTAGTTAATCCTGCTCCTTGTGTTATTTATTCTGGCTCTTCATTTTTGCAACGAAGGCTTTTGCTCTGAGTCCTGCGTTCAAGATAGTCTTGCGGACACGAACGTTTTTGGGCGTTATCTCAAGCATTTCGTCCTCTGCTATGAACTCTATCGCCTCTTCTAAGCTCATTTTCTTGGGAGAATTGAGTCTCATTGCCTCGTCCGAGCCTGCCGCTCTCATATTGGTTATATGCTTTTTCTTACAAACGTTGACTACGATATCCTCGCTCTTTGGGGTGTAACCGACTACCATTCCCTCGTATACCTGAGTTCCGGGCTCTACGAACATCACTCCACGCTCCTGTGCGTTGTATATGCCGTAGGTTACAGCCTCTCCTGTCTCAAAGGCAATAAGCGATCCCGTAGTTCTCGTGGGAATATCTCCCTTAAAGGGCGCGTATCCCTCGAGCACGGTATTCATTATACCCTCGCCCTTGGTCTCGGTCAAAAATTCGTTTTTATATCCGAAAAGTCCACGCGACGGTACTAAAAATACGAGCTTGGTTCTGGTGTCCGTGGTGTTCATCTCCACTAGCTCACCCTTTCTGACTCCCATTGCGCTCATAACTGCTCCAACCGCAGTTCCCGGAACGTCCACGAAAAGTCTCTCGATAGGCTCGCAAAGCGCGCCGTTTACGTTCTTGTACAGCACCTTTGGCGTACCTACGCTGAATTCGTAGCCCTCTCTTCTCATCGTTTCAATCAGAATCGACAGGTGCATCTCTCCTCTTCCGCAAACCTTAAATACTTCGGCGGACGAAGTGGGAATAACCTTGAGACTGACGTCCTTCAAAAGCTCTCTGAAGAGTCTATCTCTCAAATGCCTGCTGGTTACGAATTTGCCCTCACGTCCTGCAAACGGTGAATCGTTGACTGCAAACATCATCTCGATAGTAGGCTCGCTTATCTTAACGAAGGGAGCTGGATTAGGCTTACCAAAAGCGCAGACAGTATTTCCTATATTGATCTCCTCTAAGCCCGAAATACATACTATGTCACCTACTTTTGCGCTCTGCACGGGTACTCTCTTGAGTCCGTCGATCTGCATGACGGTGACTATTCGTCCCTTGTAATTGACGCCGTCGTTGTGATAATCACATACCGTGACGTCCTCATTGACCCTGATAGATCCACGCTCGATCTTGCCTATTCCGATACGTCCTACGTATTCGTTGTAGTCGATAGAGGAAATGAGAAGCTGAAGATCACCCTCCTCGTCTCCCTCGGGGGCGTCAACGTGCGAAAGTATGGTTTCAAAAAGAGGAATAAGGTTTTCGCCCTTTTCGGTATAGTCAAGTGTTGCTGTAGCGTCTCTTCCCGAGCAATAAACTATGGGAGAGCGGAGCTGTTCGTCCGTTGCGTCAAGCTCAAGCAAAAGCTCAAGGATCTCCTCGCCTACCTCGTCGGTACGAGCATCGGGTCTGTCGATCTTATTGACGACGATTATTATCTTGTGTCCAAGCTCGAGAGCCTTCTGCAAAACGAATCTCGTCTGAGGCATAGGACCTTCCGCTGCGTCCACGAGAAGCAGTACACCCGAAACCATCTTGAGCACACGTTCTACCTCTCCGCCAAAGTCCGCGTGACCCGGGGTATCTATGATGTTGATCTTGACGTCCTTATAATATATTGCCGTGTTTTTTGCAAGTATGGTGATTCCACGCTCTTTTTCAAGATCGTTGGAGTCCATTACTCTATTGTCGACCTGCTGATTCTCTCTGAAAGTACCCGACTGCTTGAGCATACCGTCTACGAGAGTTGTCTTACCATGGTCAACGTGAGCTATTATTGCGACGTTTCTTAAATCGTTTCTAACCATATCGTTTCCTCTATTCAAAAGCAAAATAAGCCAAATTGGCTTATTTTTGCTAATATTTTACAATTTTTTTATATCCCTGTCAACCGATTATACGGTAAGTGAAGCGGTAGTACCGGGGTCTTCTCTGTCTTTTTTGATCTCGCCTGCCCTAGTGAGAGCGATCTTGGTAAGGATAGGACCTACCAGCTCGTAGATAAGGGTTGCAGAAAGAACTACCGTGAGCACTGCGCTCTTGATCTCGGGAGAGAAGCACTCCGCTGCCTGAACGAGCTGAGCCATACCGATAGCAACACCCGCCTGAGGGAAAAGTGCAACGCCAAGATATTTGCGAACGTTCTTGTCTGCATTAGTCATAGCACCACCGAGCCTAGCACCGAAGTATTTGCCAAGACATCGGGTTACTACGTACACGATACCGACGACTCCAACAACGGGAATTACCTTGAGGTCAAGCTCAACGCCCGACAGCACGAAAAAGATCATAAACAGCGGTGGCGTCCAACGCTCCGCACCGTCCAATATCTTGACTGAATCTCCTCTCGTGTTTGCAAAAAACGCTCCTATCATCATACAGGTCAAAAGAGAGGATAGTCCAAGGATATCCGAAAGACCTACTCCGAGAAGAACGGAGGTAAGCATCAAGCAAAGTCTGTTTGCTCTCGACTTAAAGAACTTCATGCAAAGACCAAGCAGATATCCGATCAAGCTACCAACACCTACAGACAAAACGATCTCGTATATTGGAGCAAGAACTGCCGACTCAAAGGTGAGCGCCGAACCAGAGGCAACTACGTCTGCTATGGAGTAGCATATTGAAAAGAGCATTAAGCCTATCGCATCGTCAAACGCAACTACGGGAAGTAGCGCATCTGTAACCGGACCTTTTGCCTTGTACTGTCTAACCACCATAAGGGTAGCGGCAGGAGCAGTAGCAGTAGCTATTGCAGAAAGGAGCAGTATCGTGGGTATTTCGATAAGGCTTGCATCAATCGCGCGTACGATAAGAAGGCTTATCATAACGAAAAGCATTGCTCCAAACGCCTGAATAAAGGTGATCGTAACGACCTTTCCACCGATCTTTTTGATTGCAGAGATCTTGAATTCTCCACCGATCGAAAAAGCTATAAAGCCAAGAGCAAGCGAGGTAAGTATCTTGAATCCCTCGAGCATTTCGTGACTTATCAGTCCGTAATCCTTATTGAGAATAAGAGCAAGCACGGGTCCGATCAGAAGTCCTGCTATCAGATAGCCCGTAACGTTAGGAAGATTGGCAAGCTTGATGACCCTGCTCATAGCAAGGCCGGCTATCAAAAGAATAGCTATACTAATTAACGAGTTGTCCATTTCACACCGCCTACTTATTCCTCAAGCCTTCCCAGAACGTAACGGGTACGCTGAACATAACTCCCTTACTCTCAAGATTTTCCGCAATAGAGTGAACGACCTCTTTTGCCTCCTCGAGCTTTTCCTCGTTGATAAGCATAAATACGGTGTGACCCTCCTCAAACGTGTGATCAACCACCTTGCTCAGTCCTCCAAATGAGGGAACGTCTTCTACCTCGCTGTGCAAAAGAGCGTTCTTGAGTGAGGTCGAGGGCAAAACTACGCCGTTCATACCGTGATTTTTGAGTCCTGACAGAGTTTTCAAAAACTCTTCTGAATCCTTAAGCGTGATAAATAAAAGTTGCATTTTTCTTCTCCTTTTATCTTCTAAAATGCGATAAAGAGGCCCTATAGCCTCCTCATCAAAAATAGAATACTCTTATAAAAACCTTTTGTCAACAAATTTAACAAATTTTATTTGTTATACAGGTGAATACCGAGGTCTCAAATAAAAGGTGTAACCGTCGTAAGCTACGTTTTTATTACGTCGAATTTATGATCAAAGACCTTGGCTTATCCTCTTTTTGCAATATATAGCATCACCACAACCTGAGTTGTGGTGATAATCTATCAAACGTTATTCAAGACCCTCGATATATAAGCAAGCGTTAGTTGCAGCTACAGCGCCGTCTGAGATAGCCGTTGCTACCTGACGAACACCCTTAGTTCTGCAATCTCCTGCTACGTACAAGCCCTCGGTCTTAGTCTTGCAG
>JAZQYC010000320.1:0-2536 GCA_045633285.1 Clostridia bacterium
CAGACCTACTGCGCAAGATACAAATGCACTCTTGCTCCCGGTGAGTCCAAGACCTATACTCAGGTCCTCACCGTTCAGGATAGCTACAGATACAACGCTGATGAAGAAAAATTCGAGCAGAACTATTTCGATGACGACAAATACGCTAAGCACGTAGCTGAGACCGTTGAATGGTTTAACGATTGGTTCTCCAAGCGTTCTATCAAGACCGCTAACCCCCTCTTTGATAACTTTGCAAATACCTTTGCTCCTCTCCAGATGTATTGGACCTGCTCACTTGACCGTGGCTGGCCCTCCTGTATGAGAGGCATTCGTGATGCAAGTCAGGACTTCATTGGTCTTACTCCCCTTGATCCCAAGTGGACGAGAGAAACCATAATCAGCATGCTTGAGCATCAGCAGGTTGACGGTTGGATGCCTCGTCAGATAAGCACGGTATCTAGAGAAGCTCCCCACGATATGAGATATTATTGTGACGGTGGCGCGTTCCTCCTCGAGCTTTTCCACGAATATATGACCTATACCCGTGATACCTCTATCCTCTTTGAGAAGATCTGGTGGCTTGACTCCGACGAGCAGTCCACGATACTTGAGCATATCGTTCGTTGTATCAACTTCTATCTCGAGGACAAAAATATCGGTGAGCACAATCTCTGTAAGGTTTGGTTTGGCGATTGGTGGGATCCCATGGATAAGATCGGTATGGAAGGCAGAGGCGAAACCGTTACCGTTACGGCTCAGATGGTCCTCGTCTTGAAGAATATGGCAGATATGATCAACGCCTACAAGGATATTATACCTGCTGAATATCACGCTCTTCCTGAAAAATATATGAAGTATCGCGATATGTTCATCAAAGCAATGAGAGAGACCGCATTCAACAAGGAGGGATTCTTCCAGGGCTATATGAACGACGATGGAAAATGGCTCTTTGCTGACGCTGAGAACGACGCTGAGGGTATTTCCAAGCTCTATCTCGTTTCTAACGCATGGGCTATAATTTCTGCATCGGGTACTGATGAAATGAATAGATCCGCTCTTAATAAGATCGAGGAAATGAGCTTTGGTAGAGTAGGATATAATACCAGATCCAAGGGCTATGCTACTCCTATTCAAAAAGCAGGACGAATTGGTCTCCAAGGACCAAGCGCAGCTCCCTACAACCACGCGCAGAGTTTCCTAGTTCGTGCGTGCTGTACTCTTGGCAACAGCGAGATGGCATATAAGGCTACGCACTATATCTTCCCCTTCGAGCAGAAATACGCTCCCGTTGAAGACACCTACGCTCCCCCGTATGCTATCGCTAACAGCTACAGCAACAGCGACCTCTTCTTGCATAGAGTTGGATTCCAGTTCCTCTCTGGTACGGTTTCCTACGTGCTCAGAATATTCTACAACTTCTTCTGTGGTATCACCTACGATTACGACGGCTTGAAGATTCGTCCCTGCCTACCTAAGGAGTTTGGAGATTGCTCGGTTAAGTTCACCTATCTTGGTAAGAAATTCACTATGAACTTCAAACAGGGTGAAAACAAGGGATATACTCTTAACGGCAAGGCTTGGTCCAAGACCAAATACGATGAGGAATATAGAAAGGACGTTGCCTTTATCGCAGACGGCGATATGAATAACGAGAACGTTATAGATATCGTTTACTAAGATTTAGAATATCCCGTTACGGCTACGAAAAGTCCGTAACGGGATTTTTTAAAAAATTAGTATTTATCAGCTCGTTTTTATTTGACAAAGAGGATAAATAACTATATAATATTTAAGCATTCAAATTTTGCACCCTTAGCTCAATTGGATAGAGCGTCGGTCTACGGAACCGAAGGCTAGGAGTTCGAACCTCTTAGGGTGCGCCAAAAACAACCCGAAACATCACGTTTTGGGTTGTTTTTTTGATTTTAAGAAATTTTAAAATATAGCAAAAGCCGTCCTGTTTGGACGGCTTAGAATGTTTTTTATGAATTATTTAGCTGTTAATTAAAGCTTGAAGGATTGCTTGGCTTCTTCCATTATTTTAGAAACGTCGGCACCGTAAACGTCAAGTCCTTGAGCCATAACACATTGTACTTCGGTAATACCATAAAAATATTTGGCTAGCGCATTAACGTAATCATAACCAAAATTGTGAAGAATTGGACCACCGGACGTGGTGACGTAAATGATCCTTCTTGCTTTGCATAATCCGTGTGGAATTCCGTTTTCGCCATAAGCAAACGTTAAACCGTTTACCGTAATATTTTCAAAGTAGTTTTTTACTACAGCTGGAAACATTAAATCCCAATAAGGAGCGGCAATCACGATAACGTCAGACCTGGCAAACTGTTTAGAATGCAAAAACTCACTGCTTGAATAATCATTAGTTATAGAAGCGTTTTCACGTATCTCTAAGCCTTTTTTATCAAGCGGAGGGATATTTACGTTAAATAATTTTATTTCTTCTATATCACCCTGCAATTTGCTCAAAACGTTGTTTGCAAGTTCTAGCGTGCGAGTATCAGGTCTAACACACGCATTGATAAATAATATT
>JAZQYC010000321.1:0-5025 GCA_045633285.1 Clostridia bacterium
CAGGCACGTCCGAGATAGTTACCGCAACTACCAATAACGTTTCGACGGACAAAACCACGGATATTGGATCTTCTACCAATAGAGTAACCGAGAGCAGAACGGAGAGTGTTTCTCCCGTGATAATTCAGCAAAACGGAGAGGACACGCCTGTCGTGATTAAGGAGATTATCCCTGATATTCTTGGTGTGATAGTTGTTGCCGAGGGAGCTAAGGATATGAGTGTAAGAATAAATCTCGTGTCTGCGGTACAAACGCTTTTGAACGTTTCATCCGATAAGGTAGAAATATTCGCAATGAAATAAAATAAAAAATTTTTGGAGGTTGTTATGACAAAAAAGAAAAAAATCGTGTTGCTGTCAGTTATGGTCGTTCTTCTCGACGTGTCGGGCGTTATGAACTTCATGCTTACTGATTCAAGTAACGAGTTGCCTGTAGGTGGCGAGGATGATTCGCTCTCTGCATCGAGCTTTTTCAGTGCGTTCAGAACGGATAGAACGAGCACGAGAGAGCAGACGATTATGGAGCTTGACGCAATAATTTCGAGCGAGGATACGTCCGTTGACGCAAAAACCGCAGCAGAAGAAATGAAGCTCAAGATCTGCGCTAATATGCAGACTGAATTTGATCTTGAATCACTGATCAAGGCTAAGGGCTTTTCGGAAGCAGTCGTTACGGTAGGTAGTCAGAATATCAACGTTCTCGTAAACGATGCGTCGCTTGAGGCTGCTGAGGTTGCCCAGATACTTACTATCGTAACCGAAGAGACGGGAATATCTCCTGCAAACGTCAAGATTACTCCTTACGGAGCTTGATAATTATTAAAAAACGTTTGTAAAATTCCGTGCAGTATGGTATAATATCCGAAGAAACTTTACTGCACGGAGGAATTATGTCAAAATCTACTTCGTCTACACGTCATTACGAAAACATTCTCACGTCCATTGCGACCGTATCGGTTTCACAGGTCCCGGGCGTGCTTCCGCTTTCTACCAAAAAACGCGGATTATTCGGTATCGGCAGAAGTCGCGCGAGCGACGTTGAGGTTTATATCGAGGGTGGAAGAGTCACCTTTGATATTTCAATCTACGTCAGAAACGAGTGCCGTGTACCTGACGTCGTTTACAGCATTCAAGAAAGAATCAAGAGAGAAGTGGAGTCCGCTACTATTTTCAAAATTCGTTCAATCAACGTGAGAGTAGTAGGCGTCGTATTTGCATCATAAGAAAAATGAGTAGAAAAACATCAAGAGAACAGGCTTACAGACTTATATTCGAATATCTATTTAACAGAGACGAGTGCTCTGTTAGCTACGATATCGTTACGTCGTCTGCTGATATCACGGCAGAGGACGTTGAATTTATTACGTCTTTATATAGAGGCGTAATTTCTCATTTCGACGAGCTTAAATCAATAGTCGCAGAGTGCGCGCGTGGTTACGTTATCGACAGAATTTACAAGCCCGATTTAGCTGCGCTTCTTCTTGCTTCGTACGAAATGATCTACACCGATACGCCAAAGCTCGTTGCAATATCCGAGGCCGTTGACCTCGTAAAATCCTATTCTACAGAAAAGAGTGGCTCGTACGTCAACGGAATATTGGCAGGTATATTGAAAAAGATTGAATCCAAGGAGGACTAACTATGGCTCAGATTATAGACGGCAAGCTCGTTTCGAGAGAGTTTCGAGCTGAAATGAAGACAAAATTTGATGAGATCAAGGCAAAGACGGGAAAAGAGGTAGGTCTTGCTGTTATTCTCGTTGGAGAAGATCCTGCAAGCGCTATTTACGTTCGCAATAAGATCAAGGCGTGCGAGGAGGTCGGCGTAAAATCTTATTCGTACAAGCTTGACGAAAATACTCCCGAAGAAGAGCTGGCTGAGCTCGTTATGAAGCTTAACGCTGATGATAACGTGCAGGGCATTTTAGTTCAGCTTCCGCTTCCAAAGCATATCAATTCAGAAAGAATTGTAGGTCTCGTTGCTGACGAAAAGGACGTAGACGGATTTTCTGAGAGCAACGTAGGTAAGCTCGTTCTTGGCAAACCCTGCTTCCGTTCCTGTACCCCTGCCGGCGTTATGAAGCTTCTTGAATATTACGGTATTGACGTTTCGGGAAAAAGAGCGGTAGTTATTGGTCGTAGCAATATCGTTGGTAAACCTATGGCAATGATGCTTCTTGAGAAAAACGCAACCGTTACTATTTGTCATAGTAGAACGCAGAATATTGCAGAGATCACCAGACAGGCTGATATTTTGGTTGCAGCAGTTGGAAGAGCGCATTTCGTTACTGCTGATATGGTCAAAGAGGGCGCAGTCGTTATCGACGTTGGTATGAATAAGCTCGACGGAGTAACGGTTGGTGACGTTCATTTTGATCAAGTCAAGGATAAAGCTTCTTACATTACTCCCGTTCCCGGTGGCGTTGGTCCTATGACAATCACTATGCTCATGGCAAATACGCTTAAAGCCGCAGAATAATGAGTGAGACTGATATTCCCGTTTTGCCCGTTGGAGTAGTTTGCTCCTGGGTGAAGCAGGTTTTTGAAAGCGAAGAGCTTTTGCATAACGTAACCGTTCTCGGAGAGGTGAGCAATCTCAAGATTACGGGCGGTTACGTATATTTTAATTTGAAGGATAAGGACGGCTTGTTGCCGTGCGTTTGCTTCGGCTTGTACAAAACCGATATACCAAAAGACGGTGATAAGGTTTTTGTAAGCGGAAGCATTTCTTTTTATGCAAAGGGTGGAAAAGTAAGCTTCGTGGTCAGCAAAATTACCTATGCAGGGGTAGGCGAGCTATTGTTTTTTTATCAACAGCTCAAACAAAAGCTTGAAAAAGAGGGCTTGTTTGATCAGTCTCATAAGAAGCCTATTCCAAAATTCGTTCGCTCAATCTGCGTAGTTACAAGCGTGAATGGCGCTGCAATTCGTGATATCGTCAAGACTGTCAGGCTCAAAAATCCTCTCCTTGATATATTGATATCAGACGTAAGGGTGCAGGGAGAGAATGCTCCCGAGGATATCGTAAGAGGTCTGCGTCTTGCGGATAAAAGCGATGCAGACGTTATAATAGTTGCAAGAGGCGGAGGATCGTACGAGGATCTGCTTGCATTTTGTGACGAAAGGGTAGTGAGGGCAATTTACGACTGCAAAAAGCCCGTAATATCAGCAGTTGGTCACGAAACGGATACGACTTTGTCTGATTACGTAGCAGACGTCAGAGTAGCAACTCCCACAGCGACGGGAGAATTGGTTGCGTTTGATCTGCTTGAGGCAAAAAAATACGTGCGCAAGCTTGCAGTATCTATAAAAAATTGCGCGGAGCAGTCTTTAGTCTCCTCAGAAAAAAGATTACGCGGAGCAGTCAATAATATCTCTTTGTATTCTGGTTATTTTTACGAGAGAAGCAAGGCGAGATATTTATCCGCATTCGATAGATCGTACGAGGCTATCAAGGAAAAATTTTCTGAAAAAGCTACAACGGCTGAGAAACTTTTGCAGAGAATTGATCTATCTAGTCCGATTAATATTTTAAAAAGAGGATTATATAAGGTATCGTATGACGGCAAGGCTCTGACTTGCGCGGAAAAGATTGAAGAAGGTAGCGATATAGTTCTTGAATCACTTGATTCGAGAATAAATGCTAAGGTTGTATCAATAGAAAATAAAAACGGTAGGAAATAATTATGAATCTTGAAGAAACGCTTGAAAAGCTTGAATCAATAGCCGAAAGGCTTGAAGATGCTGAAACCACGCTTGATGAAAGTCTTTCCCTTTTTGACGAGGGAGCTAAGCTTGCTGAAAGCTGTCTGAAAATGCTCTCTGAGGGCAAAGGAAAGCTTGCTCTCATTAAGGAAAAGTTTGATAAGATCACGGAGGAGAGTCTCAATGAAGAAGAATTTTGATATTGAGCTTAAAGAGACTAAGGACGTTTTTGAGAAATATCTATCCGATTATCTTGCAGATCTTGCGGATATTCCCGAGCCCGTGCTTAGCGGTATCAAGTATACCTTGGAGGGCTCAGGCAAAAGACTGAGACCTTGTCTTGCTCTATTTTCAGCAAAGATGTTTGGAGTAGAAGCTAAAAGAGTTTTGCCCGTTTGTCTTGCTATTGAAATGATACATTCGTATTCTCTCGTTCACGACGACCTGCCTTGTATGGACGACGATGATCTAAGACGTGGTAGACCCACCGTGCATAAGGTGTACGGAGAGGGAATGGCGGTTCTTATAGGCGACGCTCTTTTAAATCTGAGCGTAGAGGTCTTAGCAGAAAACGCTGATCTTCTTGGTGAGAATTTTGGCAAGATAGTCAAGGTCTTGTACCTGAATTCGGGTGCAAAGGGTATGATAGCAGGTCAATGCGTTGATCTTGCCTCCGAGGGAGAATCAAAACCAACCGAAGAAAAAGTGAAGTATCTTCATTTGCACAAAACGTCTTGTCTTATTAAAGCTCCCGTAATTGCAGGAGCATTACTTGGCGGAGCAAACGACGCTGAGATCAAGGCGCTTGAGATATTTGCAGACAACCTCGGGCTTGCTTTTCAGATAACGGACGATATTCTCGACGTTGAGGGCGACACCGCTATGCTTGGCAAGAAAACAGGAAGCGATGAGAATAAGTCAAAAATGACGTATCCTGCGGTTTTTGGACTTCAAGGCGCAAAGGAGCTTGCTGATCTTCATATAGGTATGGCGATCGACTCGCTTAAGGGTTTTGAGGGTGCAGATAACATGGTTTCCCTTACGGAGTCAATTCGAAATAGAAGGAAATAAATTGAAATATTCCGAAATATAGTCATTTATATTGCGTTTTCGGCGTATAATATTGTGTGAAAAGTATTTTCGGGTTAAATTGAAAGTTCTTGATACTTGATTTTTTTTGCCCGATATGTTAAAATCTATTTGCGGTGGTGCAGTATTCTAGTCGGATACACACATTTTGAAGACGGGGTTAAAATACCGTAAAAGGGCACATCGATGAAGTTTCTGGTGCTGGCTTTTGTTGCCCAAACTTGGGCTGGTGC
>JAZQYC010000322.1:0-20065 GCA_045633285.1 Clostridia bacterium
TACTACAATACCACTTACTATATCAAGTCGGGTGGACTATTAACTGGAGACAGCATAGTAGGGCTTGACGATTTCAAAATTAACGGAGAATCTATCAGCTACGTAACGAAAGCAGGCGAATATACGGTCACGGCTACTGCAACTATCTTGGACGGAGTAAATGGTGGCGTGGCAAGCTACTACGACGCTTTTGTAGAGGGCAAGATAGTTATTAAAAAGGCATCGATAACTATAACGAGCATGAGCGTTACGGCAAGCGCGGATTCCGGAGTTTTGATCGACCCGAGGTGGAGCGTATCTAAGGGCACGCTTGCCGACGGCGAAAGCGTAGACGTAGTAGTTACGGGATATTTGGATCAAGTCGGTAGCGCAGTCAACACTATCGAGATGGTTACGATTGGAGGAGAGCCGATCTACGTTTCAGGAAACGGTACGTACGAGACCGAAAACTACAAGATAACTATCGTTCAGGGAACTCTTACGATGGTGTAAAAAAGGTACAAAAAAACACGCTACGTGTCCGAATTTCAGGTACGCGTAGCGTGTTTTTTATATCAAAATTATTTCTTTTTGGACGTTAGCTTGTTGAGAACCTTGACGGTCAGAAATATAAGACCTGCAACGACGAATATACCGAGCATTCCCTTCCAGAGCACCTCGAGGGCAGGAACGAGATTATCAGCAACCGTGGTCGTAGCCTCGGGAAGAGTACCGCTTGATCCACTTGATCCGCTAGTACCGCTTAACGCTCCGCTACAAAGAGTGAATAAAAATCTAAACATAACTGCCTCCTTATATGAACAGCGGAACGATAGAAAGAATGATTCCGCCTGCTATTACGCTTGCAATCTGACCCGATACGTTTGCGCCTACGGCGTGCATCAGGAGATGGTTGGTGGGGTCTTCCTCAAGTCCCATTTTCTGAACTACTCTAGACGACATCGGGAAAGCCGAAATACCCGCAGCTCCTATCATAGGATTGATCTTCTTGCCCTCGGGCAAAAATACGTTTAAGAGCTTAGCGAACATTACGCCGACTACGGTGTCAAGGAAGAACGCTACGAGACCAAGAGCCATGATCATAAGAGTCTCGATCTTGACGAAGTTTTCCGCTCTCATGCTTGCAGCTATCGTTATACCGAGAAGCAAGGTAATGAGGTTTGCAAGAATGTTCTGGGCGGTGTCGGACATTGTGTTGAGAACTCCGCACTCACGAATGAGGTTGCCGAGCATAAGCATACCAACGAGAGATACGGACGCCGGAGCAACTAGACCTGCAATCACGGTAACTGCGATCGGGAAGATGATCTTGGTGCGCTTGGTTACGCTTGCAGGGTTGTAGCTCATATGTATACGTCTTTCCTTCTTGGTGGTGCAAAGCTTGATAGCAGCAGGCTGAATGATAGGAACGAGCGCCATATAAGAGTACGCTGCAACAGCAATAGCTCCGATATATCCACTCTTCAGCATCTGAGAAACGAGGATCGAGGTAGGACCGTCCGCTGCTCCTATGATGCCGATGCTTGCTGCGTCAGCGATATTGAATCCGAGAAGAACTGCAAGTATAACCGTGAGGAAAATACCTGCTTGAGCTGCTGCTCCGAAGAACAAAAGCTTGGGGTTAGAAAGCAGAGGACCGAAGTCGATCATAGCTCCTATACCGATAAAAAGCAGGAGAGGCATAGCCTCGGATACCTCGATAAACTCCTCGAAAAGCCAATCCACGATACCGACTGCAGGTCCAAGCTCGGGGCTAAGGATCTGAGTGATAGCGCCTGACGAGGGGATATTGACCAGAATTGCTCCGAATCCCATAGGAAGAAGCAAAGCCGGCTCAAGCTTTTTTGCAATGGCAAGCCAGATCAAAAGTCCGCCGATCACCCACATAACGAGGATCTCGGGGGTGATGGCTTTGATGCCCTCAACCAAAAAATCCATAATTTCGTCTCCTTAAATAATTAGTTTAAACTGCAACTTATAAAAGCGCAGAACAGAGTAGAGTATAACAAAGGTTGAATACAAAAGTCAACGATAATCAACTTTTTTTACGATAAAAAAATATCGAAATCGACAATTTTTTCGTTAAACGAAAAATTAAATTCTCAAAAGTATTGCTAAAAACACTATAGTTTGTTATAATATATTATGTAACGAAATATAAAAGGGGAACTTTTTTATGAGCGAAAACCTTTACGCAGCGTTTCACGAAGGCAGAGAGTATAAGGCGCAGGAGCTTTTTGCGCCCAAAAAGGCGGTCGTTGGCGGTAAGCGCGGTAGGGTTTTTTCTTTATGGGCGCCGAGAGCAAAGAGCGTTTCATTGGTAGGGGACTTCAACGGCTGGGACAGATCACGCCATATTATGCAGGGAAGTGACGACGGAGTGTGGAGCGTTTTTTGCGAGGAAGCTAAGCTGTGGGATTGCTACAAGTTTTCCGTTGAGACTAAAAAAGGTATCACGCTCAAGTGCGATCCCTACGCTTATCACTACGAGGACGCGGTAGCAGGAGCAAGCAAGGTATACGATCTGCCTGATTTTGATTGGACGGACGGCGCTTGGATAAAAAAGAGAGAAAGAGAAGATCAGAGATTCAAGCCCTTTAATATATACGAGGTGCATCTCGGCTCTTGGAAAAGAAAACCAAACGGTGATTATCTTTCCTACCGTGAGCTTGCGGACGAGCTTGTTCCATACGCTAAAGGTATGGGGTATACGCACTTAGAGCTTTTGCCTATAACGGAGTTTCCCTACGACGGCTCGTGGGGATATCAGGTATCGGGTATGTTTGCTCCTACCTCTAGATTCGGCACTCCCGAGGACTTTATGTATTTCGTAAACAAGGCGCATTCTATGGGAATAGGCGTTATTCTAGATTGGGTAAGCGCGCATTTTCCTAAGGACGAGCACGGCTTGTACGAGATGGACGGAGAGACGCTTTACGAATACACCGATCCCTTGAAGCGTGAGCACAGAGATTGGGGAACGGTGGTGTTTGATTACGGAAGAGGAGAGGTCGTTTCCTTTTTGGTGTCGTCAGCAAGCTTTTTCGTTGAAAAATATCATATAGACGGAATACGTATGGACGCCGTTGCGTCTATGCTCTATCTCGATTATCAAAGATCTGACGGAGAATGGAGACCGAACGCCTTTGGGGGAAACTACAATCTCGAGGCGATAGAGTATATCAAAAGGCTCAATTCTCACGTTTTGTCGAGCTTTAAGGGAGTCGTGATGATAGCAGAGGAGAGCACGTCCTTTCCTATGGTCACTATGCCCCCTGACGTGGGCGGACTTGGATTTTCCTTTAAGTGGAACATGGGCTGGATGAACGATAACCTAGAATATCTTGCGACCGATCCGCTATTTAGAAAATACGAGCACAACAAGATGACCTTTTCTATCACTTACGCTTATTCTGAGAATTTCGTTCTGCCCCTATCACACGACGAGGTCGTTCACGGTAAAAGATCGCTGATTGGAAGATGTCCGGGAGAGTACGCGGACAAATTCAAGGGGCTTATGACCTTTTTGGGCTTTTATATGGCTCACCCCGGCAAAAAGCTCTCCTTTATGGGAAATGAATACGGTCAGTTCATAGAGTGGAACTACAAAAAAGCCCTCGATTGGTTCTTGCTTGACTACGAGACGCACTCAAGAATGCAGAGCTTCGTAAAAGAGCTCAATAAGCTCTACAAAAAGGAAAAGGCTTTTTTTGAGCAGGACGTGAGCTTCGACGGGTTTAATTGGATAGTCGTGGACGATAAGGATCAGAGCGTTTTTGCTATCGAGCGTATATCAAAAAGTGGAAGAAGGGTGATCTGCGTTGCAAACTTCTGTCCCGTAGACAGATACGATTACAGGATTGGAGTTGAAAGAAGCGGAAAATACAAGATATTGCTCACCTCAGGCGAATCAAGATTCGGAGGTCGGGAACTAAGCGAGAGAATTTTGTACACTCAAAAATGCGGAATGCACGGAAGAGGACAAAGCATTTCGCTAAATTTGGAAGGTCACAGCGTTACCTTTTTAGCGCTGACGAGATAAAGGGAGGAAAATATGTTTACGAGGAAAAAAGAATGCGTAGCCATGCTTCTTGCAGGTGGACAGGGAACTAGACTCGGGGTGCTTACCCGTGACGTCGCAAAGCCTGCCGTACCTTTTGGAGGCAAGTACAGAATTATTGACTTCACGCTCAGTAACTGTATCAATTCGGGTATCGACACGATAGGCGTGCTCACCCAGTACCAGCCGTTTGAGCTTAACCAGTATATCGGTAACGGTCAGCCCTGGGACCTTGACAGGATAAACGGAGGAGTTTTCGTTCTTCCGCCCTACGTCAGAGGAAAGACGGGCGAATGGTACAAGGGTACTGCAAACGCTATCTATCAAAACATCAATTTCATCAAGGGCTACGATCCCGATTACGTTCTCGTGCTGTCTGGTGACCATATCTACAAAATGGACTACGACAAGATGCTTGACGCTCACAAAAAGAGCAACGCTGACTGTACGATAGCAGTTATTGACGTGCCTTTATCTGAAGCGTCGAGATTTGGTATTATGAAGACCGAGGAGGGCGGAAAGAGAATAGTTGAATTCTTTGAAAAGCCCAAAAACCCCACCAGCACAAAGGCGTCTATGGGTATTTATATCTTCAATTGGAAGATGCTAAAGGAATACCTCATAGCAGACGAGAACGACCCCACCTCGGACAACGATTTTGGCAAAAACATCATTCCCAAGATGCTCGAGGACGGCAAGAATATGTACGTTTACGATTTTTCGGGATATTGGAAGGACGTAGGTACTATATTCAGTCTTTGGCAGGCAAATATGGATCTTCTCGACGAGCAGTCGGGCATTAATCTTTCGGACAGTAGCTGGAAGATCTACGCAAGAAACAGCGCGCTTCCTCCCCATTTTATCGCTGACGACGCAGAAATTTCAAGATCTATCATAAGTGAGGGTGGATATATCAACGGTAAGGTTTCAGACTCCGTAATATTCCAGAGCGTTGACGTCAAAAAGGGCGCAGTTATAGAGCATTCGGTTATAATGCCCGGAGCTGTTATCGAGGAGGGAGCAAGGGTCTCTTACTCCATAATCGGAGCAAAATCGGTGATCGGCAAGGACGCAGTCGTCGGAGGAGCTATTGAATCCGAGGACGATATCACAGTGATTGGTGAGAATGCTCTCGTGCCTGAGGGCGCAGAGGTAGGAAAAGGAACGATGCTGGAGGGTAAACAGTTATGAGCGCAATGGGTATAATTTTTGCAAGTGACAAGGAGGTCAAGCTCAACGAGCTTACTATCCACAGAACCACGGCGTCTCTTCCCTTTGGCGGAAGATATAGATTGATAGACTTTGCTCTTTCAAACTTTGTAAACAGCGGTATCACCAAAATCGGAATTATCGCAAGAAACAACTACAACTCTCTCATGGACCATATTAGAATGGGTCGTGACTGGGATCTTAATAGAAAAAATTCGGGTATAGCCGTTCTTCCTCCATTCGTGCATTCTACCTCGAGTCAGGTATACAAGGGTAAGATAGAGGCACTTTACAGCAATATGAGCTTTTTGAAAGACTCAAAAGAGGAATACGTTTTTATCGTTAACGGCAACGTTGCGGCAAACGTGGACTTTGAAAAGGCTATCGAAAAATATGAAAAAGAGCAAGCGGATATCCTCGTTTTCACAGCGAGAATGAACTACGCAAACTCAAGAAGAGTCACGGTATCAACAGACGACAAAGACAGGATCACGGACGTTCTCATCACAGACAGCTTTTCGGGAGCAGAGCGTGTGGTCGGTCTTAACTGTTATCTCGTGAAAAAGGACCTGCTTTGCCGTCTGATAGAAGAGGCTTACGCAAGAAGTCAGGTGGACTTTGAAAAGGATATCTTGCAGGCAAACGTCAATACTCTCAAGCTCATATCCTATCACCTTGACGATTTCGTGGCAGTTATCGACGACGTTAAGTCATATTACTATTCGAGCATGAGGCTTCTTGATAAAAGAGTAAGAATAGATCTTTTCAAGAGAAACGGAGATATACTTACCAAGGTTAAGGACAGCTCGCCGACCGTTTACGGAGAGGGCGCAAAGGTCAAGAATTCTCTCGTTGCAGACGGTTGCGTCATAGAGGGCACGGTGGAAAACAGCATTCTTTTCCGTGGGGTCAAAGTCGGAAAGGGCGCTTACATAAAAAATTCCATAGTTATGGAGGATGGACAGGTAGGATCGGACGCTAAGCTTGCTTACGTCATAACCGATAAGGACGTTACCGTATCTTCAGGCAGATCGCTTTCGGGATTCGAGACATATCCGATAGTTATAGTGAAAGGAAAAACCGTTTAGGAGGCAATATGAAGGTTTTATACGTTGCGGGCGAATGTGTGCCCTTTGCAAAAACGGGAGGCTTGGGAGACGTTGCTGGCGCTCTTCCCTCCGCTCTTATAAAAGAAAACGTTGATTGCAGAGTAGTAGTTCCCTATTACTCCGTTATACCCGAGAAATACAGAAGCACGATGCGCTTTTTGGGAAGCATTACCGTTCCCGTGTCCTGGCGTAATCAGTACTGCGGTATCTTTTTGCAGGTCATTGACGGCGTAAGCTATTATTTCATAGACAACGAGTACTATTTCAAGAGAGAGGGTCTCTACGGGTATTACGACGACGCAGAGAGATTTGCCTTTTTCTCAAGAGCCGTTCTCGAAATGATGAAACTGATAGATTTTTATCCTGACGTTTTGCATTGTAACGATTGGCATACCGCGCTTTGTCCCGTTTATCTCGATGCGTATTACGCTAACGAGGATAATTACCGTGGAATGAAGACGGTATTCACTATCCACAACATAGAGTTTCAGGGCAAATACGGCAAAGACGTTTTGGACGACGTAGTGGGTCTTCCCTCCCTTAAAGATAGCTTGGTCGATTACAGCGGTTGCGTCAACTTTATGAAGGGTGCTATCGAGGCTTCCAATATCGTTACCACCGTCAGCAATACTTACGCAAACGAGATCCTTGATCCATATTATGCTTACGGCCTTGCAGATATCTTGAGAGAAAGATCGTATAAGCTTCGTGGTGTGATCAACGGAATAGATATCAGCACTTATTGTCCTCGCTCGGACAAGGCTCTTTTCAAGCGCTTCACAAAAGCAAGCCTTGCTTCCAAAAAGGCTAATAAGATCGGGCTTATGGAGATGCTTGATATGACGGCTGATCCGTCTGCTCCCATGATAGCTATGGTTACTAGACTTACCGAGCAAAAGGGTATGGATCTCGTGATGCACGTAGCTGAGGATATACTTGCTCGTGACATCACCCTCGTCGTGCTTGGCACGGGTGATTGGAAATACGAATCGGGGCTTAAAGAGCTTGAGAGAAGATATCCCAGCAAGATGAAGGCTCTTATCACCTTCAACGCAGACCTTGCGAACAAGATCTACGGGGCGGCGGATATATTCCTGATGCCGAGCAAATTCGAGCCTTGCGGATTGTCTCAGCTGATAGCTATGCGTTACGGCACGATTCCCGTAGTAAGAGAAACGGGCGGACTTAAAGACACCGTTATTCCCTTCAACGAGGAGAGCGGAGAGGGCGTGGGCTTCACGTTCTGCACGTACGACGCATACGATATGCTCGGGGCAATAGATAGAGCGATCAGCGCGTACTCCGACAAAGAAAAGTGGGAAAAGGTCATGGTCAACGCAATGAGCGCGGACTCCAGCTGGAAAAAATCTGCAAAAGCATACAAAAAAATATACAACGAACTTTTAAAATAACGAGGCAACTATGAAAAACACCGTTACGGCGACACAATTACAACAACTCATATCACTCAAAACTCAGAGAATCTTCGGCGTTAAGCCCGAGGAAGCGAGCGCTACTCAGATATACAAGGCGTTATGCCTCGTGGTGCGTGATCTTCTCACCGAAAAGAGAGTTACCTTCAAGAAAAAGGTACAGGAGCAAAACGCTAAGCAGGTCTATTATATGTCAATGGAATTCTTGCTTGGCAGATCGCTCAAGAATCATCTTTTCAATCTGAAGATAAACGAGCAGGCAGAGGAAGCCGTCAAAGCTCTTGGCTACGATCTTCAGACCTTGGTCGACATAGAGCCAGACGCAGGTCTTGGAAACGGCGGACTTGGTAGACTTGCAGCAGCTTATATGGACGCTCTTACCTCGCTTGATTACTCCGCAACGGGATTTTCTATCAAATACGATTACGGTATCTTTACCCAAAAGATCGTGGACGGCTGGCAGAGCGAGCTTCCCGACCGTTGGCTTGACAACGGCGACGTATGGCTCTCTGCTCGTAGCGACGACACCTTTGAGGTAAGATTCGGAGGCAGAATAGAGGAGGAATGGACAGCAGAGGGCTTGAAGGTCAAGCAGGTCGACTGCTCTACCGTTCTTGCAGTTCCTTACGATATGCAGGTATCGGGATACGATAGCTTAGCCGTAAACACCTTGAGACTTTGGAGCGCAAAAGCTCCCGAGGACTTTGATATGACCCTCTTTTCAAGAGGAGAATATGTCAAGGCTATGGAAAATAAGACTATCGCCGAGACCCTTTCCAAGGTGCTTTACCCCGCAGACGATCATTACGAGGGTAAGTCATTGAGACTTAAACAGCAGTATTTCTTCGTTTCTGCGTCCATTCAGTCTATTATCAAAAAGCATCTCAAATACAATCCCTCTCTTGATAATCTTGGGGATATGGTCAGAATCCATATCAACGATACGCACCCTGCTCTTTGTATTCCCGAGCTTATGCGTATACTTATGGACGATTACGGATATTCGTGGGATAAGGCTTGGGGTATTGTTTCTAAATCGGTTTCGTACACCAACCATACCGTTATGAGCGAGGCGCTCGAGCGTTGGCCACTTGGACTTTTTAACAGTCTGCTTCCAAGAATCAGCCAGATCGTAAACGAGATCAATCAGCGCTTCTGCGCAGATCTGTGGAAGGAGTTTCCATCTGATTGGGATAAGGTATCAGAGAACGCTATTTTGTCTCATAACGAGGTCAGAATGGCTAATCTTTGCGTATGCGCTTCGCATACCGTAAACGGTGTATCCGTTCTTCATTCAAACATTTTGAAAGAGGACATATTCAAGGATTATTTCCGTATGACTCCTTACAAGTTCACAAACGTCACAAACGGTATCACTCACCGCAGATGGCTTGCTCAGGCAAACCCCGATCTTACGGCTTTTCTTGACAAATACATCGGTGACGGATATATGAGAGATCCGAGAGTTTTGAATAATCTTCTCGAATATAAGGGCAACAAAAAGGTCCTTGACGAGGTAGGTCAGATCAAGCGTAAGAACAAGGTAAGACTTGCCGAGTACATCAAAAAGGCAAACGGCGTTGAGGTCAATCCCGATTCTATATTCGACGTACAGGTCAAGAGACTTCACGAATATAAGCGTCAGCTTCTGAACGCTCTTCATATTCTCGATCTTTATCTCGCGCTCAAGGACGATCCCGATCTTGATATAGTTCCAAGAACATTTATATTCGGAGCAAAGGCAGCGCCGAGCTATTATATGGCTAAGCAGATAATACGCTTTATCTGCACGCTTGGGGACGTTATCAACAACGACGAGGATATCAAGGGCAAAATCAAGGTAGTATTTCTTGAAAACTACAGCGTTTCACTTGCAGAGATCATTATGCCTGCTGCGGACGTCAGCGAGCAGATATCCATCGCAGGAAAGGAAGCAAGCGGAACGGGTAATATGAAGTTTATGATAAACGGCGCGGTAACGCTCGGTACGCTTGACGGAGCAAACGTTGAGATACACGAGTGCGTGGGTGACGAGAATATCGTTATTTTCGGTCTTCGTGAAAACGAGGTGACCGCCCTCAGACAAAAGGGCTACAATCCTACTCTTTACTACAACTCAAACCCCGACATCAAGAGAGTTCTCGATACTATGACTCACGGTATAGGGGGAGTCAGCTTCAAGGAAATAGCAGATTCTCTCCTGTTTGGCAGAGTGCCCGATCCTTATATGGTGCTTGCGGACTTTGCTATGTACAAGGATGCGCAGAAAAAGATCGACGAGGCTTACCGTGACAGACAGAGATGGAACAGAATGAGCTTAGTTAACACCGCAAGAGCAGGATTCTTTGCTTGTGATAGAAGCATAGCTGAATACGCTGAAAAGATCTGGGACGTAGAGCCTGTCAAATGATATTCGATTCAAGAGACTTAAAATACAAAGAGCCTTTTGGAGCTGTAGAAGCTGGAACGGAGATCAGATTCACCTTTCCGTGTGAAGATATCAGATTCGTTCATAAGGTCACTCTTTTTATAAGAGGAGAGGACTATAACGAGAGCTTCATTCTTCCGTATGCCAGAAAGGAAAACGGTCATTCTCTTTTTGAGACGAGGCTCAAGCTCGATCAGCCAGGAATATATTATTACCGATTCGAGGTGGACTCTGAATGGGGCGTAGAGCAGTACAAAAGATCAAAAAAAGGATCTAAGGCTATCCGTGAGGGGACGAGCGAATGGCAGATCACGGTGTACGCGCAAGGGTATTCTACCCCCGATAAATACAAAGGTGGACTGATATATCATATCTTTGCGGATAGATTTTGCAGAGGGTCTGATAGAAAAAAGGGTACTTTTCACGATAATTGGTACGATAAACCAAGCATCGTGAGCGCGGACGGCAAATATCACGCGGACGACTTTTTCGGAGGAGATTTCGAGGGTATAATCTCAAAGCTTGATTATCTCAGATCTCTTGGCGTGACGGTCTTATATATGAGCCCGATATTTGAGTCTTACTCAAATCACCGATACGATACGGGAGATTATCTGAAGGTGGATAGCTTGCTCGGAGACGAGGAGAGCTTTAGTCTACTTTGCAAAAAAGCAGAGGAAAAGGGCATTTCCATAATGCTTGACGGGGTTTTTAACCACAGCGGTAGCGATAGCTTGTACTTTAATAAGCATGATACTTATGATACCGTGGGAGCATACCAGAGCAAGGATTCTCCTTATAAGGATTGGTACTATTTCGACACCTTTCCAGACGGATACAGGTCCTGGTGGGGAATAAGAAACGTTCCAACGCTAAACAAGGAAAATCCCGAATACAGAAAGCTTATTTTTGGTGAGGGCGGAGCTATTGAAAAATGGACGAGCCTTGGAGCAAGCGCGTGGAGGCTTGACGTTGCCGACGAGCTTCCGACCGAGTTTATAGTCAATATAAAGAATAAGCTCAACGAAATCAAGCAGGACAACCTTTTGATAGGAGAGGTGTGGGAGGACGCTTCCACCAAGTTCAGCTACGGAACGTACAGACCCTATTTTCTCGGTGGAGAGCTTGACGGAGTGATGAATTATCCATTCCGTGACGCCGTGCTCTCTTACGCAGGAGAGGGAAATGCGGAGAGATTCAAGGAAGAGATATTGAGCATCGTGGAGAATTATCCGAAATGCGCTCTTGATACCACGATGAATTTCATAACGACGCACGATACGGTGCGAGCTATCAACGCCTTGTCAGGAAGAGCCGAGCCTTACGGGCGTGAGGCGCAGAATCAAACTGAACTGACGTGCGAGGAGATAGCAAGAGGCAAAAAGCTCTTAAGAGCGTGCAGTATACTACAATACACCTTGCCGGGTATACCCTCTTTGTTTTACGGAGACGAGGCAGGAATGATGGGCTGGTCCGATCCGCTTAACAGAGGGACTTATCCTTGGGGAAGAGAGGACGATAAGCTTTTGGAGTTTTTTAAAAGGCTTGGGGGTATAAGAGCAAGCTACAAGGACGCATTTCTCGGTTCGATAGAGTTTAGAAATAAGGACTATCTTGAATACCTCAGAAGAGGGAAGGAGCAGACCGTAAGAGTGATTGCAAACTGCACGGCAGAGAGCAAGAGACTAGATAAACCGATTTATGATATAGTTACGGAAAGGGTGGTAGAGAGCCTCAGTCCGTACGAGGCATATATAACGACTAATTTGGAGGAATAAAAAATGAAGATTTTGGTTACGGGTGGAGCAGGATATATCGGAAGTCATACCGTAGTGCTTTTGCACGAGGCAGGATACGAGCCGATAGTCGTGGACAACCTTATGAACAGCAAAGAAGAGTCCTTGAAAAGAGTAGAGAGGATCACGGGCAAAAAGACCGTTTTTTATAAGACCGATCTACTTGACGGAGAGGCTCTTGATAAAATTTTCGAGATCGAAAAGCCCGAGGCGGTTATACACTTTGCAGGGCTCAAGGCGGTTGGAGAGTCAACCAAGATACCCTTGACCTATTATCATAATAATCTGACGGGAACTTTTAATCTCGTCTCTTCCATGAAAAAGCATGGATGCAACAAGCTCGTATTTTCGTCCTCCGCTACCGTTTACGGTACGCCTAAGAGCGTGCCTATCAGCGAGGATTTCGAGCTATCGGCTACCAATCCCTACGGACAGACCAAGCTGATGATAGAGAATATTCTTCGTGACGTTTGTAAGGCGGACGAGGGCTTCAACGTCGTGCTTTTAAGATACTTCAACCCTATCGGAGCGCACGAGAGCGGACTTATCGGAGAAGACCCGAGAGGTATTCCCAATAATCTTCTTCCTTACGTATCGCAGGTAGCGGTAGGTAAGCTCAAGGAGCTTTCGGTATTTGGTAACGATTATCCCACCAAGGACGGCACGGGCGTAAGAGATTACATACACGTAGTAGATCTTGCAAGAGGTCATATCAAGGCTATAGAAAAGCTCACGACCAATCCCGGTATCGTGACGTATAACCTTGGAACGGGCAAGGGATATTCCGTTCTTGACGTCGTTAGAGCGTTTGAAAAGGCTTCGGGCAAAAAAGTACCCTACCGTATCGCAGAGAGAAGACCGGGAGATATCGCAGAGTGCTACGCAAACCCCGAAAAGGCAAGATCTGAGCTTGGCTGGGAAGCAAAATACGGCATAGAGAGAATGTGCGAGGACAGCTGGCGCTGGCAGTCCACCAATCCTAACGGCTACGAGGATTAAACATAAAAAAACAGTTATTGATTTTTCAATAGATATGTGATATTATCATAAGATAAGAGGGAATATGAAGAAATTTAAGGTCGGTTACACCGCCGGCGTCTTCGATATGTTTCATATCGGACATCTTAATATACTCAAAAGGGCAAAGCAGGAGTGCGACCGCTTGATCGTAGCAGTCAGCACGGACGAGCTTTCAGAGCAGTACAAGGGCAAGCGTCCCGTGATACCCTTTTTGGATAGAGTGGAGATAATCCGCGCCGTCAAATACGTTGACGAGGTAGTGACGCAGGAGAGTAGAGACAAGATCGGAGCATATAAAAAATACGGCTTCGACGCAATGTTTGTAGGTGACGATTGGAAAGGAGATCCCCTTTTTGAAGAGGTGGATCAATATATGAGAAAGCACGGAGGACAGGTAGTTTACCTTCCCAGAACGGAGGGAGTGTCCTCTCAAATGCTCATAGAAAAAAGAGAAGAGAATAAATAATGGCGACCTTTAGTGAGTTTGAAAAGTTTTATAATGAGGTCGCAGGGCTTTCTAAGGTCTATACGGTAGGAGAGCTATTGCTTAGTGCGCCCGACGAGTTCGTCACGCTTAAGCACGACGTAGAGTGCAAGGTGAAAAAGGCTTATAAGCTATGCCTTATTGAAAAAAGCGCAGGACTACGTGGAACGTATTACGTTCAAAGAGAGCTTTTAAAGGATAAAAAGAATATCGAATATCTCAAGAAAATGCAAGCTCTCGGCGCAGAGATATGCTATCACCACGAGGTGATGGACGAGGCGGACGGAGATATTGATAGGGCGTGCGAGATATTTGAAAAGAGCCTTTCGGAGTTTAAAAAGGAGGGCTTTTGCCTGAGCTCGGTCTGTCAGCACGGAAACCCGACGAGATCGGGCGCAGGCTACAGCTCAAACCGTGATTTTTTAAGAGACGAGAGAGTTAAGAGAAAATTTGAGTCCGTAGTAGATATTATGGTCAATGCGTCTGAAAAAATCGGCACGTACACCTATATTTCGGACCACGGGTATTCGTGGAAGATCATTCCCGAGCCCGAAACGGACGACAAAGAGGGGAAAAAAGAGCATATAGCTCTCAGTGGCTTCGAGGGTATCAGCGAGGTCGTAAATAATGATAAGAGGGTAATTATCAGTATACATACTCACAGGATCGCATCGTGTGCGTTCACTTATTTTCTTTCCCTTGTGAGATTCAAAGTACTACGCGCCACGGCAAGATTATTGATGCGAGTACCCTTTCTCAAAAAAAGGTTGGCAGGACGATACCGTCTTGCAAGGAAGGTATGATGAGGATATTAGAGTTGTCAAAACCGTTTAACCACGGGGGAATGGCTGAACACGTTGTGACTCTATCGGTCAAGCTTCACGAAAAAGGACATTTCGTAACCGTTGCAAGTCAAAAAGGCGATCACCTTGACAAGCTCGCTGAGCGAGGCATAGGGCATACGCCACTTTCATTCACCGTAAAAAACCCGTTCGGGTTTTTAAGCTGTGCAAGAAAGCTTAAGCGGATCATAAGAGAAAACAATATAGAAATAGTGCATTGTCACTACAGAGCGTGCGCATTTTATATGAGGTACTTGCAGGTATTTTGTGGATTAAAAGTGCCGTTTCTGTGGAGCAATCACCTGTTTGAGATACCAAGTAGCGGTATAAGACGAAGATTTACTTTCCCCGGAAAGAAGATAATAGCCGTCTCCGAGGAGCTTAAGGAAAATCTTATAGAAAGATTCGACTTTGACCCAGACGATATCACAGTTATCAACAACGGTGTGGAGATCGATGCTTTGATCCCACCGACAGAGGAAGAAAAGCTAAGAGCAAGAAAACTCTACGGCGCAAAGGCAAAAACGGTCTGCTCCTTGCTTGCAAGGTTTACCGAGGTCAAGGGACACGAGGTTGCGCTCCGCGCTCTCGAGCGCCTTATGGACGAGGACGTCGTTATGCTGTTTTCGGGAGAGGGAGACCCTGCGTATAAGGCAAAAATTGATAAAATAATAGAGCAAAAGGGGCTTGAGGACAAAGTGATCTTCGTCGGACAGACCGATGCAAGGACTTTGCTTTCTGCCAGCGATATGATGATATTGCCAAGCTACAAGGAGGGCTGTCCGATATCGGTATTCGAGGCGTTTGCAATGAAAGTGCCCGTGGTAAGGACAAAAACTAGCGGATATAGCGAAACTAAGGACTATCTTATTGGAACGGATATAGGTGACGCGGAGCAGTTTGCCCGTGGTATCAAGAGCCTAATTGATAATCCCGAAAAGGGCAAGGAACTTGCAGAGCAAGCATATAGAGCCGTTTGTGAAAAATGGACGACGGACGTGCTTGCAGATAACGTATTAAAGATATACGAAGAGGTGCTGAACAAATAAAATGATAGGAATAATACATACGGGCAATGCACTTAAAGAGCCGTATTTTGAGAAATACCGCAAGGCACTTGACCTCTGCGGAGCAAGCTACGAGCTCGTGGTGTGGGACAGAAAGGGAAATTCTATCAAAGACGAGGACGGCGTACACGTTTTTCATAAAAAAACAAGTAACGTCAAAAGATTATCCAAGATAAGAGCGTTTTGCGCTTATTGCAGATTCGTCAGACGGACGGTACAAGAAAGAGGCTACGACAAGCTGATCTTTTTGAATACGATGTCAGCGTTTGCTCTTGGAAGGTTTATCAAGAGCTATGCAGGAAGATACGTTTTCGACGTTCGTGATATGTCCTATGAGAGATTACCTCTATTCAAGAGAAGAATGGCGAGAATTATCAAAAATTCCGACTTTACCTCAATATCCTCGGACGGTTTTCGTGACGAAATGCCGGACTTAGATTACGTAAGATCTCATAATTATACCTATACCGACCTTGCAAAAGAGGTAGACAAAAGGCAAAAGAGCGATCCTATAAAAGTGGTTTACGTCGGAGTCACAAGGGGAGACAAATTCAATCTCAGGCTGATAGAGGCTTTTGGAGGAGACGAGAGATTTACCCTCAGGATTGCAGGAGAGGGCGCAGATACCGAGACTGTCAAGGAAAAAGCAAGACAGTTCAAAAACGTCACGGTGACGGGAAGATACGAGAACGAGCAAAAGGGAGATATCTTAACCTCGTCCGATATGCTCGTCAATATGAATATAGGTTCGTTCAACGGCTCGAGACTCACCTCGAATAAATACTACGACGGACTTATATACAAGCTTCCCCAAATTGCAAGAGCGGACGAATACACAGGCGCGCTTGTTAGCGTTAAGGGAGTAGGCGTTGCGCTTGACGTTATGAGCGAGGAGCTTGCCGATCACGTGTACGAGTATTATAGCTCGCTTGATCTTGAAGAGTTCGTGGAAAGAGCAAAAGCCGAGCTTGAAAGGGTAAAAAGAGAGGACGAAAAGTTCCTTGACGCAGTCAAAGATTTTATTAGCTGAGCGGTAAAAGCGATTAGAGATTTTTTCAGGACGATCCATTGGATCGCCCTTTTTTTATTTTGAAACGTTCCTAAAAAAAGAATTATTTTTCCTGATTATTGGCATCTTTTGTCCATAATGGGTCTAATTCTTCCCAAAACCTTGCATGAGGTGAGGTTATGTTGTAGAATAATCAAAAATAAACGACACACGAGGGGTGTAATATGTTGGACGTTAAAACTCTTACGATCGATCAAAAGCTCAAGCTTCTTACGGGGGCTAATCTTTGGGAAAACTACGACGTAGACGGCAAGCTTATCAAGATCCGTATGGCGGACGGCCCGAACGGACTGAGAAAGAGCGACTACGACGACGCGAATACCGTACCTGCGACGGCTTTTCCTACGTTATCGGTAGCAGGCTCGAGCTGGAGCGAGGAGATAATTTCCAAAATGGCTGACGCCATTGCGGACGAGGCTATTGAAATGGACGTGGACGTTGTTCTTGGTCCTGGAATAAATATCAAGCGTTCACCCTATTGCGGAAGAAACTTTGAATACTTTTCAGAAGACCCCTATTTTTCTGGCGTAATGGGAAGAAGTTATATAGAAGCTATGCAAAAAAGAGGCGTAGGCACTAGCCTTAAGCATTTTGCGGTCAACAACAGCGAATGGGATAGACTATGGCAGTCCTCCGAGGTCACGGAGCGCGCTATGCGTGAGATATACCTTGCAGGGTTTGAGGAGTCTATCAAGGGAAAGCCTTGGACGATAATGTGTAGCTACAATCCCGTTAACGGCGTGTACGCATCGGAAAACAAGAAGCTTCTTACCAATACTCTTCGTGACGACTTTGACTACGACGGATTAGTGGTATCCGATTGGGGCGCAGTTAGAAATAGCTATAAAGCCTTAAAGGCAGGACTTGATATGCGTATGCCTTATCATGAGAACGCGTACGCCGAGCTGAAGAGCGCATACGACAAGGGTCTTATCACTGAGGAAGAGATTGATAAAGGAGCAAAAAGAGTTATCGAGCTCGTTGAAAAGGCGAAAGAGGCAAGAGGAAATCGCAAGGTAAAAATGACAAAAAAGGAGCGTCACGACGTAGCGGTCGAGATAGCTCAGAGCGGTATGGTGCTTCTCAAAAACGAGGACGACGTTTTGCCCTTAAAGGGAGGAAAAATTATGACGGCAGGTACGTTTATCGAAGAGCCACCACTTACGGGTAACGGCGCTGCTGCAGTGCCTACCGAGTTCAAACAGACTCCCCTACACGAGCTACTAAAGAGCGAGCTTAAGGGCGCAGAGATAGAGTACGTCAAGGTATACAACAAGCTCAGACAGCGCGCAATAGCTATGAGAGATATGCTCGAAAAGGCTTACGGCAAGGACGTAGTTATACTCACCGTCGGAAATACCAACGTAGACGAGGGTGAGAGCTGGGATAGAGAAAATATCAGAATATGCGATCTTGATGAGAAGATGATCGTGGAGACGGCAGAAAAGTGCGAAAACGTAGTAGTTCTTCTCTATACAGGCTCGGCTATAGATTGCTCAGGCTGGATAGATCACGTCAAGGCGTGCTTGTGGGTAGGCTTTGCAGGAGAGGGTGTGAACGAGGCCATTTGCAATATCCTCACAGGCAAGGTCAATCCGAGTGGAAAGCTCACCGAGAGCTTCCCTCTCGAGGAGAACGTATACCCCGAGTCCACGGACGGCAACGGCTTCGTTACGAGATATAACGACGATATTTTCGTAGGATATCGCTTGTACGATAGCTTTGACTGTGAGGTCAGCTTCCCGTTTGGTCACGGACTAAGTTATTCGGGCTTTGAGTATTCAAATATTGACGTCAAGAAGATCACGGAGACCGATTACGATATAAGCTTTGATATCACCAACGTATCCGAGGTAGACGGAGCAGAGGTAGCTCAGCTCTACGTAAGTGACGTTGCAAGCATGGTCACAAGACCCGAAAAAGAGCTAAAGGGCTTTAAAAAGGTATTTATAAAGGCAGGCGAGACCAAAAGGGTAACGATATCACTTGACAGAAGAGCCTTTGCGTATTGGAGTGACGCGCTCGACACCTTCTACGTCGAAAACGGTGACTTCGAGGTGCTCGTTGGCGGATCGTCAAGAGATATCAGCCTTATGGCTAAGATAAAGATCGCACTTCCAGACGAGGAGCAGGTATCTAAGTAGCGTGATGCGTCAGCATCAATTCATTAAAAAAAATAAAGAGCTTTCCCTGTAAAGAGAAGGCTCTTTTTAGTTCTGCCGTAGGCAGGTTCTTATGGTTTACTCACAAGGTTCTGCCGTAGGCAGGTTCTTATCGCTACGCTCCAGAATGACTATAGCTCTTCGTTTAGCTTCACTGTTAAGTCACTCTGGAGGGCACGACGCGTGCGACACATAGTGTCGTAAAAAGAGTCCTGTGGACTTTTTTTAGCCAAAGTGGGAAGGAATCTATGATTCCGACCGCGCCAACGAAGCGACCGATAGAGTCTTTCCATCAAATAATTCATAAAAAACAGCGTGTTCTCCCCTTGGAGATCACGCTGATTTTTAGTGAAAAAATTATTTTTTGTCGTGTGTTTTGAGGTAAAGCTCGACGTTGTGGGGGTTGGGTCTGTTCAGATCGTGTGGCATCGGCGTTTCCTCGGACAAAAAGGATGAGGAACGGAAATAGTTCTTCGGGGGCATTCCGCAGATCTCAACAAACGAGCGATAAAAGGCAGACAGCGAATTGAATCCGTGCTCTATTGCAAGCGTGGAGATATTGCTATTTGGGCGTTTTCTATATTCCTCTATCACCTTGCTCACCCTGATCTTGGCAAGATACTGAGGAAAGGATTGACCGAGTGTGCCGTTAAAGAGCTTGGAAAAATAGAATCTATTATAATTGAATATCTCGGCAAGCGAATCTACCGTGATCTTTTCCTTATAATGCTCGTCAATGTAACGGAGTATTTCGATAAACATATCCTTGGATCTATTGGACTCACGGGTCGAGAGAGGATAGTGAAGAAGAAGCTTGATCACGATCAGCTCGGTGAGAGGGGGATACAAAACGTATTCCTCCTTGGAAAAGGCAAGCATCAGATCCTCCCAATGCTTAAGTATAGATTTATTGAATTCCTTATCGGAGAGAATAGTCGGAAGGGACTTGCTCTTGAATATCGGAGCAAGGGAATTGAAATTCTTGACGTTGAACTGCACGTAATAAGCGTAAGAGGACTTGCGACAAGCGTATCCGTGAGTGTGATAGTCGGGGAAAAAGGCAATATCGTGCGGAGTCAAAGTATGTGAAATGCCGTTATCAGTCAGGATATCAAGCTCGCCGTCGAGAAGATAAACCATCTCGATCTGGCTATGGAAATGTGGGGGAAAATGATCGTTTGATTTACGCTGAACATAAATCGAAGTATCTCCGTTATTTTCAAAAAAAGAAGCTCCCATATTTTTCCTCTTTCCTTATTATAGTATAATTTAGTCTCATTGGTCTCAAATAATTGTACTTACGAGCATAATATATCCCAAAAGTTGGTAAAAAATCAAGCAAAAGACACAAAGTAGTAATTTGCTTACAAAATATGACACAAAATG
>JAZQYC010000323.1:0-2158 GCA_045633285.1 Clostridia bacterium
GAGACTTCAGATGATAGTACCTATCACGGTCTGCGCAGGATATATTGCATACAAAGGCGAAAAGACCCTTGGTAGGTGCGCTGAAATATTTATATGGATGCTCGTGATCACCGTCGTAATAAGTGCGATATTTAATAGCGCTGAGCTTAACGTGGAGTCAGTCATGCCAGTGCTTGAGGAGCTTGACGGAGAGAAGCTTTTGTCGGCTAAAAATATTTTGTTGTGGTTTGGTGACTATTTACCTTTTATCTTCATCGATATTAAGGAGCGTAAGAAAACCAATTCAGGCATGCTTCTTTTGGGAGCGGTTGGAATAAGCCTTGCCGTGTCTGCTCTTTTTGCCGTGTTTACCATGCAATGGGGTGATTCGACGTATAGAGTACCGAACGCCTTTGCTCGCTTAGCAGGATACAATTTCATCTCCGCAGACGTTGGAAAAGCCGATTGGATAGCCATTCTTAATTGGATAGGGTCTTGCGTGCTCAAAATAAGCCTGCTACTCGTTGGAGTGGCGAATGCAACGAGCTACGCATTCGGAAAAAGGATAGGCAAATACTCCGCGCCTCTTTCCGCTCTTATCGTGACCTTGGCTCTGCACTTTTTTATCAAGGACGTACAGATAGAATATAAGCTTGGCAGGGAGCTTTGGATAGTGGGGGCGATCATGAACGTTCTTATTCCCATCGTTCTTTGCACCTTGACCCTGTTTTCAAGAAAAACGGAAAGGACGGACGACGTTTACGAAAGTGAGTACGTGGGATCTGTTACAGACGAGGATTACTTTGACGAGGAGGTGGAATATGCGCAAGATACTGACTAATAAATTCTTGCTTGTCATGGTGCTCGTAGCGATATTTTTCTTCTTCGGGTCTATCACTAATACCTTGTCTTTAAATAACCGTGGTATAGTAGTCGGACTTGGCTTGGATTATGAGAACGAGGAGGTGGTGGTTTCATGCCAGACCCTCGTTGCAGGCTCGGCAGGGGCAGATAAGGTAAGCAATAATACCTACGCCGTGACCTCTGCTAGTGGCAGAACGCTCGGAGAGGCTATCCAAAAGATCGTAGTAGATAGCGCTGAGTACGTTAGCTTTGCCCATTGTAACTCAATAATAGTAGGAAAAAGCATAGCAGACTCAGGACTACTCAGAGAAGTTCTTGAAGAAATGCTATTAAACTCTAAAATAATGGAAAACACCTCACTTATATACTACGACGGCGTGGCAAAGGACGCTCTATCAGAAAAGATCGCTATCAACTTGATGACCTCTTTTGCGCTTCAGCGAATGGTGGCATCGAACAAGGAATACTTTGACGTAGCGGAATGTAGCGTCAAGGACTACTTGTCCGCCTCTCTCGTTGATAGCGGTGCAACGGTTATGCCGAGCATTTCACGGGGAATAGACGTAGAGGAGTCGTCCGAGGAGTCCAAAGAGGATAGCCAAAAAAGAATACTTCTTGCTATCAGAAATTCCGCTTGTCTGACAAGAACGGGTGTAGCCGGACTATTGAACGAGGAAGAAACGGTAGCCTATAATATGATTAAAAAAAGCTTCAACGACGGAATGCTCACCGTTGAGATAGAGGGCAAAAGTGAGGGCATGGAGATAGAAAGCAAATCAACCTCGTTTGAATACCTTATCGAAGACGTCCCGACTGTTAATGCAAGCGTGTCGCTAACGTTTGCCGATATGAGCTACGTCAACGGCTATAGAAGAGATCCGGAGATTGCGCAACAAGTAGAGTCCTCGTACGCAGAGAAAATGAAGGGCGTTACCGAAAGTCTGTATACGCGGTTTGCGGAAAATGGCGTGGATATTTTTTCGATATACCATTCGTTCTACGCGCGCCACGGAAAAGGATTCAAACAATCCTATCCGACCTACTCCAAAGACTTTACCTTTGAGGTAGAGTACGAGGTCAAGGTAGGGGAGTAAAATTAAAAGCGTAGGGCAAAAGAATATAAAAAGATAAAAATTATAACTAAATACCCCTTATCCTCTTGCTTTTTTGTGACAAATAGTATAAAATATCAAGGCAATGACACGGAGGGGTATCGAAGAGGTCATAACGGGGCTGACTCGAAATCAGTTTGGGGGCAACTCCACATGGGTTCGAATCCCATCCCCTCCGCCAAATCAAGGCTCGCGTATAGAGC
>JAZQYC010000324.1:0-1852 GCA_045633285.1 Clostridia bacterium
CATAAGCCTTAATTCGTCCTTGCTTTTCCTCTAAAACGCTTTCGTTGATAGACTTTGCTCTGCATATTTCGGTTATGAGATAGCTCACCGCCGAGACCGTTATCACGCAAAGCACGTTGTTATGACAGCTCAGCGCCTCTATAGCAAAAACTATTGCCGTGATCGGCATTTTCATCATTCCTGCAATACACGCCGTGATACCAAGCATAAGCATCAGATCGTAATACTCTGCGCTCAGTCCAAACGCAACCTCTGCGCCCCTTGCAATAACAGCTGATAAACAAGCCCCGATTGCAAGAATAGGCAAAAATATTCCTCCCGTTAAGCTGTTTGAATTTGCAGAAAGGGTAAGTACTGTTCTTACGAGGATAATGATGATAAGCGCGACTATCTCCAGCCTTTTAAAAAGAAGGGAGAGTATCAGCTCGTGTCCCGTCGATATAAAGGAGTGGCTTATAAGCCCTGCGCCAAAGCAAACGAGGTACACAACGAAGATTTTTAGCGAGCTAGGAGCTTTTTTGAGCTTTTTGTTGCAAAGCCAATATATCGCCTTGTAGCAGTACAAAAAGGCTACCGCAAAAAATCCTGACACCACTCCGATCAAAACGGGTATCCATATTTCGTTAACCGTGAGTCCTATGAGGCTCATTTCGGGAAAAAGCATTACGCTGACGCCCAAAAGCGGAGACAATAGCTCGGTGGTTATTCTTGAAAAGACTACGCTAGAGGCAGAAACGAGAATGATAGTAGGCGTTATTTTTCTATACGCTTCTTCTATTGCAAACATTACTCCTGCTACCGTTGCTCCCGTTGCCGTTGCAAAGCCTGCGCATGCGCCTCCCATCATAGAATATCTGTCCCATATCCTGTGGCGCTTATGCAAAAGGGTGCTATATCCGCCTATTGCCGTTCCCATCTGAACGGACGGACCCTCGTTTCCAAGAGGAACACCCGTCAAAAAATTGATAAGCGAAAGAAAAAACGTACCGACTATATTTTTGACGTAGTTAATCTTGATAGATCCCCTAAGTATTCCAATAGAGGTGGGTATTCCTCCGCCCTTGAGATTCGGCTCTTTTTTGTACAAAAGGGCAACCAAAATAGATAGTCCAGCAAAAAGCAGAATTGCAGGCAGGATCAAAATAGGACTCTTTGCAATTTCTGTATATGCCCCCTCTGATAACTCGATCACCGTCTTTGCTAAAAATTTATAGAGAGTAATGACAACGGCAGTCACGACTCCCGTAATAAATCCAAATACTAATGCAGGTACTATAAGGTCAATAAAGTTTTTCTTAAGCTTAGTCATGATGCAAAACTTCAAAATTTCGTCCTTCGACAAAACACAAGCGTATATTTTTTTCAATTTGTATTATACATCAATTTATTCAATTTGTCAGTATTTTTAATGCGTTTTCTTCCGCATAGAAACTAATTTTCACTCCGCTCGTTGACAAAGAACGATAGTTATTGATATAATAAAATCAAGGAGAAAAAGAATATGAATTTTGTTTGGAAAGCTTTTTCCGTTATTTGTCTTGGCTTTTACGCCGTTTGCGTTGCGCTTATTTTAGGCGCGCTATTTACGGGTAATTTCGGTCATCTTGGAGGATATTTTATCACTATCGCCATTGGCTCGTACGTCGATTGGTTCTTTTCGTACTACATCAGCAGAAATCTCTACGGCGAGAGCGTTTTGCCCGAAATGATCGATCTCGATAAAGAGGGTTGTTTGTCCTTTTTGATCACGTTCCTCATAACTATCGTGCTTGCCCCCGTTAACCTCGTAATATTTACCGTAATTCACGTCAAGGTTTTGATGGGAAGATACGACGAATAAGGAGATACTATG
>JAZQYC010000325.1:0-2228 GCA_045633285.1 Clostridia bacterium
CTGCAGACATCATTACGCCTGCCGCAAAAGCAAGCACGATATCAGAAAACTTATGGGTGATATTTTTGAATGCAAACCCGAGCGCCGAGCCGATAAGGGTAGCTCCTCCAACGCCGAGCGCGGTAAGTAAAACTATTTCCATTTCAGATTCCTTAATTTTATCAACTTAATTCAAGATATCTATTCTGTTTTCTCCGTCGGGAGTTATGCGGAGAAAGGTTTTCGTGCTTTTGGTTATACCCAAAAAGCGCAGGAGGTTAGACTCGTATATTTTTTGTCTGAGCTTATCTGGAACACCGAGCTTATCATAGATCGAATTATCCTTGTCTATCCACTTTTTTGCCCATTTGAAGCTATATTTTTCTCCGTCGCAGTCCGTGCCGAAGAATATATTGTCGGGAACGTCGTAACCGATAGTGAAAAGCTTGGTCAGAAGCTCCTCACGGTATATTTCGGGCGTGCCTGCCGTGAGATCAAAGAACATCTCTGCGTGACCGGCTCTTTCACAGTTTAAGAATTTGCCGTAAAGAGCGATACATTCGTCCATCCAGGGCCACGAGCAATGCCCCATAGAAAAGCGCAGATTATCAAGCTCAATGAGCCTTTCAAATTCTATCGGTCTGTTATATTTGGACGAGCACCTTCCGTCCCAAAGTATGCCGGAATGGAAAAATACGGGAAGATCGATCCTTTCCGATATCGTTTTCATTACGCTGAATGCTTTGTCCTCGTTAATAAAAAAATCGTTACAGATGATCTTTAGGGCGTAAATTCCCGAGCCCTTGAGAGAGCTCAGCTTAGCCTCGATATCCTTTTCGTAGGGGTGTATCCAAAGAACGGGAAAAAGTCTGTCCTTTTCGCTCCATTCAAGCACCTTTTCCACTCTTTTATCAAAGTCAAGTGAATTTTTCTCCTCGTACTCCTTGGGATTTGTGGAAAAAATACAACCGCCGTATACGCCTGCCTTTCTCATATTATCAAGGATAAGCTCCTTGTTGCATTCTTTTCCGTAAGTGTGGATATGCGCGTCAAATATTTTCATGATATCACCTCTTTACAATTATAACTCATAAAGATAAATATGTAAATCAAATGAGATAAAAGGGCAACAAAATGCAAAAAACCTGCCAAAATACGTAATATTCACATCATCGCGCCGATCGTCATATCGTAATAGAAGAAAAATACTAAAAAAGGAGATTTTATGAATCCGTTTAATCAAAAACCTCTTACACTTGACAAAATGATACAATCTCAACAGGCTGTATATCCAAAACCCTATAACAAAAGGGAGGTAGATCCCTACACCAGGACCAGAATTATTCTTATGAACGGTACGGAGTTTGAGGCGAATTGGTTTTCGCATCAGCTTGCCCGTCACACTGACAACAACGATCTGAGAAGAGAAATTGCCTTAACCAGATACATTGAAAAGCAACAACAGCTCAAAATATCCCTTTTAAAGCCTCAGGACGAGAGTGCGCTCGAGCATACCATAGGCTACGAACAGCTTGCAGTCGATCTGACTGCCGAGCTTGCTAAGCGTGAGCTTGACTGCGACGTAAAGACTGCGCTTGATTTTGCCCTTCTCGAGGACTTTGATCACCTATACCGCTATTCCAATCTGCTTGAGATGACAGAGGGAGTGAGAGCGGAGTGGCTCGTTGGCAAATACACCGAGATAATGCCTGCAAGACCCACGATCTCTCATCATAGATTCCCCAAGGACAACGTAAAAAGACCGATATCTTCTAAAAACGCCGACGTTCAGACCGTGCTGAATACTATGATAATTACCGCTGCCGAGCAACAGACCATGAATTTCTATATGAATATCACCAATCTTGCAACCTCTGACATTGCAAGACGGCTCTACCAGGAAATAGCTCAGGTAGAGGAGGCGCACGTTACCCAATACGAATCGCTCATGGATCCCGAGGGTACTTGGCTTGAAATGCTCCTTTGGCACGAATACTGTGAGTGTTATCTTTATTGGTCGTGCTATATGACCGAGACCGATCCCTACGTTAAATGCCTGTGGGAGGAATATCTTGCATTTGAGATATCACATTTGCATAAGGCGTGCGAGCTTCTCGAAAAATACGAGCACAAGAGCTATCAGGAGGTAATAGGAGATGGAGAATTCCCTGCGCCTATTTCGCTCCACGAGAATATTGATTACGTACGTAAGATCCTTGCCGACACCGTACAGTTTACCTCTGACAGAG
>JAZQYC010000326.1:0-5932 GCA_045633285.1 Clostridia bacterium
TCAATGCTCCCCGAGGAAGTACTCAAAAAAGCTCAGGCAGAGTTTCTTGATTACAACGGTTCGGGAATGAGCGTTACCGAAATGAGCCACAGAGGCAAGGTCTTTGATGCTATTGCCAAAAATTGTGAGGCTCTTTTCAGAGAAATACTTGGTATTTCTGACGACTATTACGTTCTTTTCGTTCAGGGTGGAGCGTCTCAGCAGTTCGACGCAGTTCCCTTGAACCTTATGAAGACGGGAAAAGCCGATTACGTAGTTACCGGCAATTTCTCAGGAAAGGCTGCAAAAGAGGGCGCTAAATACGGTGACGCTAAGATCATTGCATCAAGCAAGGAGGCTAATTTCACCTATATCCCCAAGGTAAGCTTCGACGACTTTAGAAAGGACGCAGACTACGTACATATCACCTCGAACAACACGATCTTCGGCTCACGCTGGCTCGAGTTCCCTGAAGTGCCTTCTACCTTGGTTTGTGATATGAGCTCGGATATTCTCTCAAGAGAGATCGACGTTAATAAGTTTGGTCTTATCTACGCAGGCGCTCAGAAAAATATCGCTCCTGCTGGTCTTACTATCGTTATCGTTCGCAAGGACTTAGCAGAGACCTCGAGACCTGAATGCCCGACTATGCTCAAATACAGCACTCAGGCGCTCAACGACAGCATGTACAATACGCCCCCTTGTTTTTCTATCTATATGGCTATGCTCGTTCTTGAATGGCTCAAGGACTTTGGCGGAATCAAGGCTATACAGAAGCAGAACGAATACAAGGCAGGACTTTTGTACGACTTTATCGACAATTCAGCATTCTTTACCAATAGCGTAGAAAAGGACAGCCGTTCTATAATGAACGTACCCTTCGTTACCCCCAGCGCAGAGCTTGACGCAGAGTTCGTAAAAGAGGCAAATTCTGCAGGTCTCGTTTCGCTTAAGGGACACAGACTCGTTGGTGGAATGAGAGCGTCTATTTATAACGCAATGCCCGTAGAGGGCGTCAAAAAGCTCATCGAATTCATGAAGGCGTTTGAGCTTGCGCACAAATAAAAGGAAAAGAAAATGAAAAAGATCAACAGACTTAACTCTATCAGCAAGCTCGTTGAGAAGCGTTTCGACGGAAGATACGAATACGGTGAGAATCTCGACAATCCTGAGGGAATTATTCTCCGTTCGTTCAATATGCACGAGTACGAGATCGGCTCTAATCTTCTTGCAGTAGCAAGAGCAGGAGCAGGCGTCAACAATATACCTATCCCCAAGATGAGCGAAAAGGGCGTAGTAGTATTCAACACCCCCGGCGCAAACGCTAACGCAGTTAAAGAGCTCGTAGTATGCGCTATGCTTCTCGGATCACGTAAGATATTCGAGGGTATTACCTGGGCGCAGGGACTTTCTAAGGACGAGGACGTAGCTAAGCTCGTTGAAAAGGGCAAGTCACAGTTCGTTGGTAGAGAGGTTATGGGCAAGACCCTCGGTGTTTTGGGACTTGGCGCTATCGGCGCGAGAGTTGCTAACGTCGGCGTAGACCTCGGAATGACCGTTTACGGATACGACCCATACATCAGCGTAGAGGGTGCTTGGAGACTTTCGAGAAAGGTTCTTTGTGAAAAAGAAAAGGACGGACTCTTTGCTGAATCCGACTACATCACTCTTCACATGCCTCTTACTCCCGATACCAAATATATGGTAAACAAGGAGTCCATTGCTAAGATGAAGGACGGCGTTTGCATTATCAACTGCGCAAGAGGAGAGCTCGTCAACAACGACGATATCAAGGAAGCGCTTGCAAGCGGTAAGGTTTCAAGATACGTAACCGATTTCCCCGTAGCAGATATTCTTGGAGTAGAGGGAGTTATCACTATTCCTCACCTTGGAGCGTCTACTCCCGAGGCAGAGGATAACTGCGCTGTTATGGCGGCGGATTCCCTTATCAACTACCTTGAGTACGGTATCGTTAAAAACAGCGTTAACTTCCCCACCGTTGAGGCGTCCACCGTATTTAAGCACAGAATCACTATCGTTCACAAGAACGTATCAAGCATGATCAATACGGCTACCAAGCCTCTTTCGGACGCAGGCATCAATATTGCAAATATGGTCAGCGCATCACGAGGCGATATCGGATATATGATCATCGATACCGACAGCGAGCCTACGGCAGAGGTCATCAAGGCGATGTCCGAGACCGACGGCTTCTTGAAGGTAAGAGTAATCGGCTAAATGAAAAGCGTTGCCTAGCAACGCTTTTTTTGTAGAAAAATGGAACTAAAAGTCAAACAAATCACCCAAAAAGACGAAGCCTTTTTCGAGGTAACCAAATGGATGAAGGATTGGTGGAAAGAGGAAGAGGGCTTGACCTTTGATGAGACCGAGGCTATAATGGATCGCAGTCTGAATGAAGAGGGTTATCCAAAAACGTACGCTCTCACGAGAGGAGAAGAGGTAGTGGGGGTATTTCAGCTGACTCTTTTTGATCTTCACGTGACGCCCGATCTTTATCCTTGGCTTGCAAACGTCTACGTCAAAAAAGAGGAGCGAGGCAAGGGGTATTCAAGGCTTTTGCTCAACGAGGCGGTAAGAATAGCAAGAGAAGATGGGATCAAGAGGCTCTGGCTGTTTACGAGCCACGAGGGATTGTACGAAAAATACGGCTTCACTCTTGATCGGCTCGTCGATACCTTTACCAAGACTCCAAGAATCCAAAGACTGTACTTTCAGGATCTGTAGAATTGACAAGAAAGCAGTTTAATGTTATAGTGTACATGCAAAAAGAGAGGTAAATTATGCTTGAGTTTATAGAAACCACGTTTAAAAGCTTTGACGAATCGGCAATAACGTTTGTTGCAGGGCTCAGAGAGGGAGCAGGTAGCGTGCTCACTCCGCTTACGACTATTGCGTCCTTGCTTACCGATATGGGTCTTCTTTATATAATAGTAGGACTAGTGCTCGCGCTCTTTAAAAATCAAAGAAAGCTTGCTATCTGCATGATCGGAGCAATAGCGATCGGCGCAATCTGCACCAACCTCGTTCTCAAAAATCTTATTGCCCGTCCAAGACCCTTTGACGGTGGATACGCAGAGTATTGGCAAGCCGTTGGCGCGCCCGTTGAGGACGAATTTTCATTCCCCTCAGGTCACACGACCGCAACGACCGCAGTTGCTATGGCCGGGCTTTTGTACGGCAAGAAAAAATGGAGCTGGATCGGACTTCTCGCAGTTATTCTGATAGGCTTCAGCAGAATATACCTTATCGTGCACTACGCAAGCGACGTCCTCGCGGGCCTCGTCGTTGGCTCGATAGCAGGGCTTATTGCCGGACTTATAGTCAAAATCTTCTACGCAATAATCGCAAAAAAAGAGGGGAAATTTGCTCGCTTTGCAAGAGATTGGGACTTATCCGACCTTTTCGTCAAAAAGAAATACAAGCAAAAGGCGGAGTAGAGCATCAAAAGCCCACTGAAAATAATCAGTGGGCTTTTAAAATTTTTTTTACAAAAAAACACAGTGTTTATGCGGTGTTTGGTAATTTGTAAAAAATTAGACTGACACTCAAACTTGAAATATAAAAAAACATGTGTTATATTTATTGTAAAAGGCGAACAGGTAGAAATATCTGTATCGCCTTTTTGCAATGAAATTTTTGTGGCGCGCGCAAAAACTAAAAAAACAAGAAGGAGTAGAACATGGAAATAATAGGAGAAAACAGCAGACCTGTTATAAAAGATTTTGCCATATTAGATGGTGCAGACGTAAAGGTTAATTTAAATACGGCAGAACACATAATTGCGATAAAAGGGGTAAAACCTGAAAACTCAGTAATGGGTATAGGAATAAATCATTTGTTCTGTGTAGATGACGGTGAGTATACAGGTTTTGATTCAAGATTAAGCATCGAAGAAAGGTTGATCGCTACGGATCAAGACGGCGTATATAAATACACCGACCAAAATGGACGCGTATATGAAATTAAAGAGTATTGCTACTATATCAACGACGAGGGTAATAGAGTATATATCGATAAGACGTTGGTTGACGTTGATAAAAGTGGAATACCATACTACGAGGATCCTACGCTTGCAGGCTATAAAGTCACCCTTGAGTATAGATCAGCAACGGGATTAAGCATGATCGCCCCGATAACGGGAATTGAGGGAATTGACGTATGGCTTGATCAACGAGCAGAGAACGTGCGTCAGGCGCAAGAGAAAAGAGATAGCTTGATTAAGGCATTGCAAAGCTACGAATGTATAGTAAAGGATACCGGCGTAGCGTATAGAACATTAGACGGCGAATACGATAAGGTTTCTAAAATTTTGGAAGCAATTAACGCCGTAAAGACAAACGATGCATACCTTATGTTGCTCAAAAGTAGTGTGAGTGTATATAAGTATCTCTTGGAGCAAAAAAAGCTATTGAATAGCGAGAAAGAGAGCGCTACTAGCTCCACCGAAAGCATAGATCAGAAGATCGCAGAGGTTGACAAGCAGTTAAGTGAAATCATAGAGAGTAGCTCATCTTGTCTAAGTCAATATGAGGTATATTATAAATCCTATATAACGGCAAACCAAGAAGCAAAAGCGGTAGAAATACAAACTGCAGAAAAGTTTATCACAGACGGAAAAATATTCAAGGGCTTTAATAAAAACGGAGATCTCGTAATAATATTCGACAAACATCAAAATAACGTAGTCATAGAAAGAGTGCAAAACTACTTATTGCACAAAAGTATTTGGCAGATAAATAGAATGTACGACAATTATGGGAACGTGGTTTCGTTTACTTATAATGACGAAGGAAAGCTTAGCACCATAATAGATGCAAAAGGAAATCGTGTTGGATACGGATACAATGGGTCGAGGCTATCGTTCATAAACGGTAGTGATGGTAGTCAATATAGTATATCATATACAGACGACAAGATTTATTCGATGAAGGCAGGGCATCTTAACGAAAGGACGTCGTTCATCTATACTGATTCGATCCTTACAGAAATAAGACAGACAAAAGATGACAGCTATTATGCTATTATACGCTTTACGTATGGGAGCAACGATAACGGATACAGATGCCTTATCTCAAATGGAACGAATAGAGAGGAGTACTACTTAAATAGTGGAAAGCTTGTCGGATATCGTTTGGAAGAGAATGGAGTAGTAACTTGTGCGGAAAAATATGAGCACGTTCCATACTGGAAAGGCAAGTACGCACAAACTAATCCGAGATACGTAATTACAAAAGCAAAAAAAGATACGCTCTACCTGAAGCCTTTAGAAGAATTTGTGTTTGTTGACGGGAAGAAGAAAACGACGACTCTTAATATCAATGAAATGCCTGATATGACGAAGTACAGCGCAACCAAGATAGGCGGAGCAAACGTACAGCTAAAATTGTCTATAGATTATGGCTATAACAAGGAGAAACAGCTCACTAGTGAAAAAATTACGGAGGAGTATTTGGGAGTCAACAGAACGTACGTTAGCTATAAACTATATAGGTATAACGAATACGGTGAGTTGGCAAAAACTGAGTCGTATAGAGAAGGAAGCGAGACTACTCACGGTAAAGACGTTGAGGAATTTGTATATGACGATAGAGGAAACCTTATCAAATCAATTAGGTATAATACGCTTGACGCGTCTACGAAATTCTATGACGAAAAAGAATATGACGATAAAGGAATGATAATTTCACAAAAGTCTGCCACGGGCGAGGACGGAGCTAAGATGAATTACGTCAACGGACGTTTGACGGAAGAGGTCTTTTCTGACGGAAGCAGGTTTGCATACGGTTACGATGAACAAGGAAATCTGGCGTCTATATCGCAAAGCACTAAAGACGGTGAAGCAAGTAGTATAGAGAGAATATATCAAAACGGTCTATTGATTGCTCTCAGAAGCGGTGAGAATGAAATCCGTTATACTTACGATTACAAAAAA
>JAZQYC010000327.1:0-5169 GCA_045633285.1 Clostridia bacterium
GCTCACGAGCATCAGAATAATTGTAATCTCTCTGAGTACGATTTTTATAAAAAGAATATACTTATGGCAAAAAGCTACGGATACAACACTATCCGTTTCCATTCCGTAGTACCACCTGACGCTTGCTTTGAGGCGGCGGACGATCTGGGTATACTTATTCATATTGAAATGCGAAAGGAAGGCAAGGAATATAATAACCTTATCGAGATGCTCTACGGTAAGGATACCTTCGTATCTGACGAGGAGATTGACGCTTACGTAAAAAGGCTATTCAATCACCCCTCGTTTGCAGTTTATTGCGTTGGTAACGAAATCAGAACTCCTGCTCATAAGCCGAGAGTCAGACAAATTAGAGATTATATCAAGTCCGTTGATCCGACCAGACTTTTCGTTGATACCTGCGCTCACGGCGAGTACGACAGAGATTACGTGGACTTTGACGTTCAGCATATGGGATACTTTTTCCCGTATGGAAAAAATGCAGATATGTTTGAAAATATGGACAATCTGCTTTGCTTTGGAACGGTCAAGCCGAGAGATATGGTAGTCGAGAGTGAGGACGGTAGCAAGATAAGAAGAGGAATAACTATCCGTAAGCCCTTGATAGCTCACGAGGTATGTCACTACGTATCTTGGCGTGACTACTATGCGCTCAGAGATAAGTTCAAAAAGTACGGTCGTCCTGCTCCGTGGTGGGTAGAGGAAGAGATCAAAATGCTCGAGGCAAAGGGATACAAGGAAAATTTCAAAGAGACCCTTCAGATAACCAAGGATTATCAGTTCCGTTGCTGGAAAACTGCTCTTGAAAATCTCAGATCAAGTCCATTGCTTTCGGGATTTCATATGCTTCAGTTTGCAGATACCGACAAGTACGAGAACTCAAACGGAGTCGTAGACTGCTTTGACGATCCTCACGGAATATCTCCCGAGGAATTCAGGAAATTCAACGCAGACGTAGTCTTGCTTGCAAGGCTTCCCAAGCAGATATATACGGCAGGAGAAAAAGCAAAGATTCCCGTTCTACTCTCTCAGTACACGATCAATCCTCCTGCAAGCGGAGTATTCAGCTATGCATTAAAGCGTGGAGAGGAGATAGTAAGAGGTGGCAAGCTTGACGACTGCGATACCTCGGTATCAGGTCTTGATAAGCTCTGCGGACTTGAGTTCAATATGCCCGAGTGCCAAAAGCCTACGAAGTACGTCTTAGAGGCAAGACTTGACTTTGAGGTCGGCTCAAAATGCGAAAACAGCTGGGAGCTTTGGGTATTCCCAAAAAATGAAACTACGATTTGCCTTAATGCAAAAAGCGATATGAGCGCAAAATACTTTGATAGAACGGTTTGCTTTGACGACGACGCTAAGCTCACGATAACGGATAAGCTTGACGATAATCTCTTTGATAGACTTGAAAGAGGAGAAAGCGTTATGCTCATTTACCGTACTGATTGGACGAGACATCTCCTGCATAAGGATATTGAAGCTCCTCAATATTCGTTTGTGCATTCGTGGGAGAGATACAAGGGCGTTATTTGGGATAGAGGAACGATCAACGGTGGACCTGACGACAAGGAGCTTTTGAATAAATACGGCTTCGTAACGGACGGACAGATCAATTTCCAATATTATTATCTCATAGAGGACAGCGACAAGATAAATCTTGACGATTTCCCGATCAAGGTACATTCAATAGTTTCCGGTCTTGATAAGGCAAATAGAGATCGTTATGATCCTAAGAAATTCGGACTACCCGAGCTTATGTACGATAGAACTATGAGACATTTCTCGTACGCTTTTGATCTTAATGTTGGAAAGGGTAAGCTCTTGGTTACGGGCTTCAATTTTACCGAGATCGAAAATGGCAATCCCGCAGTAATCGCTATGCTCAAGACCCTAGTAAATTACGCAAATTCTAATGAGTTTGCAAGAGGAGAGCAAATTAGCGTGGAGGAGCTCAGATCATATCTTGGATCGGTAGCAGAGCGCGGACCTCAAAAGGAGAGAATGCTCACGCAGTATTGGCAACTTGACGCTGAGCCCGTAGAGTCGAGAGAGTATTGGGTGGAATCAGAAAGGTATCTGAGAGAAAGCGAAGAAAAATAATAGGATTTCGACAAAAAAGTAATCAAAATCTCTTGACTAAATCTTTGGTTTACTATATAATAATTTCGTTATTGAAATTTACTACTCTTGTGAGGTGATAAAGATGAAAGAAGGAATACATCCCAATTACAAAGAAGTAACCGTCCGTTGCGCATGTGGCGAGACCTTTACGACGGGAACTACCAAAAACGTAGAAGAACTCAGAGTTGAAATCTGTAGCAAATGTCATCCGTTCTTTACGGGCAGACAGAAGCTTGTTGATTCCGGTGGTAAGGTAGACAAGTTCAAGAAGCGTTACAATATCTAATCAGAGAAAGGGTGCAGTTTTTCTGCACCTTTTTTTGAACAAAGGGGTTCAAGTTGGCAAGAAAGAGATGCAGTAAAATAGGCGGTCAAGCCGTAATGGAGGGCGTAATGATGCGCGGAGAACGCGCAGTCGCTACCGCTGTCCGTGATCAAAACGGAAATATCGTGGTTGAGAGTAAGAGACTCAAGGCGGAGACTCCTTGGTGGAAAAAAGTTCCCGTTTTAAGAGGCGCTATCAACTTTTTCATGATGCTCGTCGAGGGTATGAAAATACTTATGCGCTCGGCTGAGGTATACGGAGAAGAAGAGCCTACCGAGTTTGAAAAGAAGCTCGCAAAGAAGCTCAAGGTCAATCTTTTTGACGTCGTGCTTTGGGTCGGAGTTATACTTGGCGTAGGTCTTTCGGTATTTTTGTTTATAATGCTCCCTCAGTTTATAATGAGCGGAGTGCAGGCGCTTTTTTCTTGGAATCCGTCGGCATTCGTGTCTAATCTTATAATGGGATTAGTGAGAATGGCGATTTTTCTTCTGTATATTATGCTGACCTCTTTGGTTAAGGACGTAAGACGCGTATTTGAATATCACGGAGCAGAGCATAAGACGATTGCTTGTTTTGAAGAAGAAAAGGAGCTAACGGTTGAGAACGTTCGTACGATGGGCAAGGAGCACGACCGTTGCGGAACGACCTTTATGTTTATAGTAATGGCCGTAAGCATTATCTTCTTTTCAGTTTTGGGCGCGCTCGGAATAGACGGCAATATGTGGGCAAGAATAGGACTCAGACTTCTTCTTCTCCCCGTAGTTGCAGGAATATCCTACGAGGTATTGAAGCTCCTTGCAAGATTTGACAACGCATTCGTTCGCGCACTCAAAGCCCCAGGTGTATTTTTGCAGAAATTCACCACGAAAGAGCCTGACGACGGTATGATCGAGGTAGCGATCAAGGCTTTTGAAACGGCAAGAGCTATGGATGAAGATCCAAACATACCCGAGGTTAGTTTCAACATAGAAAAGAGCCTTGCTCTTTATAAGATAGACCTCGTTAACAAGCTCAGCAGAATTAAGGGCGCAAACGCCGAGGCTGAGGCAGAATGGATATTATCGGACACGCTTGGTTTATCTAGAAGCGAGCTCAAGCTCGTAGAAAAGATCAACGAGGAGAGCGTAAAAAAATGCGATAGCATCGTAGAGAGAAGATTAAAGGGCGAGCCGTTGCAGTATATCTTCGGGGCGCTAGACTTCTACGGAGCAGATATCAAGTGCGACAAGCGTGCGCTCATTCCGAGATTCGAGACGGAATATATGGTCGATCTTATCGTAAAAAAAGAGATCAAAGGAAGCGATGAGATACTTGACCTTTGTACAGGCTCGGGTGCAATAGCAATAGCCATTGCAAAAAACGCAAGTTGCAAGGTAAGCGCGTCTGACATATCGGGCGAGGCGTTATCGCTAAGCAAGGAAAACGCTGAGAGAAACGGCGTAAGCGTCAATTTTATCCACTCTGATATGTTCAACGAGATAGAGGAAAAATACGATCTGATAGTATCCAATCCTCCCTATATCACCGAAAAAGATATGAAAAAGCTCTCAAAAGAGGTAAAAGCCGAGCCGAGCACGGCGCTTTTTGGTGGACGAGACGGACTTGATTTTTATAGAATTATAGCAAAGCAAGCGCTTAACCATTTAAAAAAGGGCGGTAGAATATACCTCGAGGTAGGTATGGGTCAGGCAGAGAGCGTTGGTGAGATGCTTGAGGAAAGCTTCAAGGAAATTGAAATCATTAAGGACCTTGACGGTGTCGAAAGAATAGTCAGGGCAACGGTAAGATAATATGTTTGAAAATTTAAAGGACGTTAAAAACAGATTTTACGAGCTAGAACGCCTCGTTGGCGATGCAGAGATAATTGCTAAGCGTGACGAGTGGCAGAAGCTCGTCAAGGAGCACGCATCACTTGCTCCTATCGTCGAAGCGTACGACAAATATTTGTCCGCTGATGGCGAGGTAAGTGAGTACGAGGAGATATTGTCTGGTGGTGCGGATGCTGAGCTCGTTGAGATCGCAAGAAGCGAGCTGTCTGGAGCAAAGGCAAGACGAGACGAGGTAATAGAGGAGCTCAAAATACTCCTTCTTCCCAAAGACCCCAAGGACGATAATAACGTAGTTATTGAGATCAGAGCAGGAGCAGGCGGAGACGAGGCTGGACTTTTTGGAGCGGAGCTTATGCGTATGTACATTCACTACGCAGAATCTCAGCGCTGGCAAGTACAGTTCATGGAAAATAACGTCACCGAGCTTGGCGGAGTCAAAGAGGTAGTATTTATTATCAGCGGTTTCGGCGCTTATAGTAAATTCAAGTACGAATCAGGCGTACACCGCGTACAGCGCGTACCTGCAACTGAGTCGCAAGGCAGAGTTCATACGAGTACGGTAACGGTAGCCGTTCTTCCCGAGGTAGAGGAGATCGAGGTAGAGGTCAACGAAAAGGATCTTAAGATCGACACCTATCGCTCAGGCGGAGCAGGCGGTCAGCACGTTAACAAAACGGAGTCCGCTATCAGAATTACCCACCTGCCAACGGGATTAGTCGTAACCTGTGAGGACGAAAGATCTCAGATCAAGAACCGTGAAAAGGCTATGAAGGTCTTAAAGAGCAGACTTTACGACTTTTACGAACAGCAGGCAGTCAAGGACTACACCGATCTTCGTAAATCTCAGGTCGGAACGGGCGACAGATCGGAGCGTATCCGTACCTACAACTATCC
>JAZQYC010000328.1:0-6807 GCA_045633285.1 Clostridia bacterium
GTAATTTGAGTGGTACCGCGTGTGCAATTGCATTCGTCTCAAGAGATTGAGACGAATTTTTTATTATCAGGAGGTTTAAAATGAACACGAACAGCAACACGACACAGCAACTAACTGAAGTAGCGACTAGAATCAAAGAGCTACGTGACGTTATGGGCTATACTGTTGATCAGATGGCAGAAAAGACCGACGTCAGCTTTGAGCTTTATCTTTCTTATGAAAGCGGAAAGATTGACATTCCATTTTCTTTCATTCATAAGTGTGCGTCTGCTTTCGGAGTTGAAATGACCGAGCTTCTTGGTGGAAGCACGGCTAAGCTTTCAAGTTATACCGTTACGAGAAAGGGCAAGGGTCAAGGCACTGCAAAAGAGGACGGTATTGATATTGCAAACCTCGCTCCCAAGTTTAAAAATAAGCTTGCTGAGCCTTATTGGGTAAAATACGAATATTCATCTGCTCAGCAGAATAAGCCCATACATCTTACTACGCACTCAGGTCAGGAGTTCGATCTCGTTTTGAGCGGTAAGCTCAAGGTGCAAATAGGAGATCACAGCGAGGTATTAGAGGAGGGAGACAGCATCTATTATAATTCCTCTACGCCACACGGAATGATCGCTGTAGACGGTAAGGATTGCGTATTCTTAGCCGTAGTAATGTCGGGCAACAATACCGAGGAGACAGCGGTCAGAAATAGCGTGGTAGCTGCGAAAAAGTCCGAAAAGCTCATCTGCGAGAAGTTCGTAGATCCCGTTGAAGACGAGGACGGCAAGCTCAAGAGCATCAAGTTCAAAAATACCGAGACCTTTAACTTCGGTTTTGATATCGTAGACAAGATCGCAGACAAGTATCCCGATAAGCTTGCAATGCTTCACCTTGACGTCAACAAGACGGAGAGAAGATTTACCTTTAAGGATATCAAGCGCGCGTCCAATCAGGTGGCAAACTATTTCACCTCTCTTGGAATCAAAAAAGGTGATAAGGTTATGCTCGTACTTAAGCGTCATTATCAGTTCTGGTTCTGTATGGTCGCTCTCCATAAGCTCGGCGCAGTAGCAATACCTGCAACCAATCAGCTCAAAGAGCACGATTTTGAGTACAGATACAACTCGGCAGGCGTTAAGGCAATCGTATGTACCGCAGACGGAGACACCTGGCAGTTCGCAGAATCGGCAGCTAAAAAATGTCCTCAGGTAGACACCCTCGTTATGGTTGGTGGAGCAAAAGAGGGCTGGCATGATTTCGACAAGGAATATCCGCTCTTTACCGGCAAATACGAGAGAAAGGCAGATTCCTCTCAGGGCAACGACACCGCGCTTATGTTCTTTACGTCAGGAACGACGGGCAATCCCAAGATGGCAGCGCACAGACATACCTACGCTCTTGGTCATTTCGTTACCGCAAAGTATTGGCATTGCTGTGAGCGTGACGGCTTGCATCTGACTATATCGGATACAGGCTGGGGCAAATCCCTTTGGGGTAAGCTCTACGGACAATGGCTTTGCGAGGGAGCAGTCTTCGTGTACGACTTTGATCGCTTTGACGAAAACGATATACTCCCGATGTTTGCAAAATACAACATCACCACCTTCTGTGCGCCTCCTACTATGCTCAGAATGCTAATAAGAGGAGACTTATCAAAATTTGATCTTTCCTCGATACATCACATGACGACGGCAGGAGAGGCGCTCAACCCCGAGGTGTTCAAGCAGTTCAAGGACGCAACCGGTCTTGAGATCATGGAGGGTTTTGGTCAGACCGAGACCACGCTTGCTATAGCGAACCTCTACGGCACTACGCCAAAAATCGGCGCTATGGGCAAGGCTTCGCCTCAGTTTGACGTAGATATAGTTGATCCCGACGGCAAGAGCTTGCCAGCAGGTGAGGTCGGAGAGATCGTTATCCACACCGATAAGGAAGTACCCTGCGGACTGTTTAAGGAATATTATCTCGATAACGAAAAGACGAGCGAGGCTTGGCACGATGGACTTTATCACACGGGTGATACCGCTTGGCGTGACGAGGACGGATATTTCTGGTACGTTGGAAGAGTGGACGACGTCATCAAATCCTCGGGATACCGAATCGGACCATTTGAGATCGAGAGCGTCATCATGGAGCTTCCCTACGTTCTTGAATGCGGAGTATCGGCAGTACCCGACGAGGTAAGAGGTCAAGTAGTCAAGGCAAGCATCGTGCTTACCAAGGGAACACAGCCTAGCGAAGAGCTTAAAAAGGAGATCCAGAAATACGTCAAGGATCACACCGCTCCTTATAAGTACCCAAGAGTAGTCGTATTCCGTGACGAGCTTCCCAAGACCATAAGCGGAAAGATTCAGAGAAATAAGCTATAAAAAATAAGACCTTTTCGCATATTTTGCCTGATGCAAGGTAGCGAAAAAGGTCTTTATTTTCATATTGCCGTTAGCAAAATACCATTTTCGTCTCGAAAAAACGCATACGTATCGTAATATTAGATGCTTATTTCTTACGAATAGACAAAATGATGAGGGCGCTGAGCAGATAGAGGGTTGAGCTTGTAGAACAAATTTTTGAAATGCTATTGAAAAGGCTTGATATTTATGATATAATATCAAGAATAGATATTTAAAGGTGAACTGTATGGATTACACTAAGTACAAAGCAGGATATTTCCCTCCACCCGAGGGTTACGTCAAATGGGCTACAAAAAAGCACGTGGAAAAAGCTCCCGTGTGGTGTAGCGTTGATATGAGAGACGGCAATCAGAGCCTCGTCGTTCCTATGACTTTAGAGCAGAAGCTTGATTACTTCAAGGTGCTTCTTGACGTAGGATTTAAAGAGATCGAGGTAGGCTTTCCGGCAGCGAGTGAAACGGAATACGAGTTCTTGCGTACTCTTATCGAAAAGAATATGATCCCAAGCGACGTTTCAGTGCAGGTGCTCACTCAATGTAGAGAGCATATTGTCCGCAAGACCTTCGAGGCTTGTAGGGGAGCTCCCTCTGCCATAATTCATTTTTACAATTCTACTAGCCTTGCTCAGCGTGAGCAGGTTTTTGGAAAAAGCAAGGAAGATATCAAAAAAATGGCTATCGAGGGCGCTAAGCTCGTCAAAAAATGCGCTAAAGAATACGAGGGTAATTTCAGATTCGAGTATTCTCCAGAGAGCTTTACAGGCACGGAGCCTGAGTTTGCTCTCGAGGTGTGTAACGCCGTGCTCGAGGTGCTTGAACCGTCCGAGACTAATAAGGTAATTATAAATCTACCCGTGACTGTTGAGTTGAGTTTGCCTCACGTATACGCTAGTCAGGTAGAGTATATGAGCGATAATCTTATTTGCCGTGAGCACGTTATTCTTTCCGTTCACCCTCACAACGACAGAGGCACGGGCGTTGCAGATACCGAGCTTGCTTTGCTTGCTGGTGCAGACAGAGTAGAGGGTACGCTATTTGGCAACGGAGAAAGAACGGGTAACGTTGATATAATAACGGTTGCTATGAATATGTACACTCACGGAGTAGATCCGAAGCTTGATTTTTCGGATATGCCATATCTTGTCAAAAAGTACGAGAAAAACACGGGAATGCACGTTCACGACAGAAGTCCTTATGCAGGAGCATTGGTTTTTGCAGCCTTTTCAGGAAGTCATCAGGACGCTATTGCAAAGGGTATGCAATACAGATCAAAAAACAAGGAAAAATATTGGACTGTTCCCTATATTCCTATCGACCCCAAGGATATCAACCGTACGTACGATGCGGACGTCATAAGGGTCAATTCTCAGAGCGGAAAGGGTGGTATAGGATATATCCTCGAGCGTAGCTTCGGATACGTTTTACCTGTCGGAATGAGAGAGGATCTGAGCTACCGTTGCAAGGATATTTCGGATAAGGCTCACAAAGAGCTTATGCCGGAGGATATACTCTCAGTATTTATCAAGAACTATTTTGTAAGAGCCTCCGATATAGTGTTTGAGGACATGCACTTTTTCAGAAAGGACAAGACGGTCGAGGCAGAGATCACCTTTGGAAGATCGGGAGAGCATACTCTCGTTAAGGCGCAAGGTAACGGTTCTCTTGACGCCGTTAGCAATGCTCTCAAGGCGTATACGGGAAGCAGATACGTATTATCGGAGTACACCGAGCATAGCTTAGAGCAGAAGGGCTCGGGAAGTATAGCTGCAGCTTATATTGGAATCAAGAGCGAGACGGGCAAGATCTATTGGGGCGCAGGCACGGACACCGATATTCTGCACGCCTCTGCAAACGCTTTGCTTGCAGCCTATAATAATATGACGGAGATAGAATGCAAATGAAAATGACCATGACCCAAAAGATATTGGCGCTCGCATCAGGTGAAGAATGCGTGAGGGCAGGTCAGCTCATAAACGCTAAGCTCGACATAGTTCTTGGTAACGATATCACCACGCCCGTTGCAGTCAAGGAATTTGAAAAGGCAGGCTTTAGCGAGGTGTTTGACAAGGACAAGGTCGCAATCGTTCTCGATCATTTCGTTCCAAACAAGGATATCAAGGCGGCGGAACAGTCCAAGACCTGCCGTGAGTTTGCTTGCTCTCATTGCATTAGTCATTTTTACGACGTTGGCAAGATGGGAATAGAGCACGCTCTTTTGCCTGAGCAGGGAGTAGTGACCGCGGGAGATTGTATAATTGGCGCGGACAGTCATACCTGCACCTACGGAGCGCTCGGCGCTTTTTCTACAGGAGTAGGAAGTACGGATATGGCGGCAGGAATGGCAACGGGATATTGCTGGTTCAGAGTGCCCTCAGCCATCAAGGTAAACCTTACGGGAAGCCTTAAATCAAACGTTTCTGGCAAGGACGTTATTCTAACGCTTATCGGAATGATAGGTGTAGACGGCGCGCTCTATAAAAGCTTAGAGTTCGTGGGAGAGGGCGTGAAAAATCTTTCTATGGACGATAGATTTTGCATTTGCAATATGGCGATAGAGGCAGGCGCAAAGAACGGCATTTTCCCCGTAGACGAAAAAACTCTCGAATATTTAGATGCTAGATGCGAAAGAAAGCCCGTCGTAATAGAAGCAGATAGTGACGCTGAATACGAAAGGGTGATAGATGTAGATCTATCTAAGATTACACCCACCGTAAGCTGTCCTCATCTTCCGTCAAATACGAAAGGAGCGGACGAGCTGCACCACGTCAAGATCGATCAGGTGGTTATAGGAAGCTGTACGAACGGAAGAATGGAGGATATGGAGTCTGCCTATCGCGTCCTAAAGGGCAAAAAGGTAGCCGAGGGTGTCAGATGCATCATAATCCCTGCAACGATGCAGGTTTTGAGAGATTGCGTTGAAAGAGGCTATTATACCGCCTTTATTGATGCAGGAGCAGTAGTCTCTACTCCTACCTGCGGACCATGTCTTGGCGGATATATGGGCATTTTGGCAAAGGGCGAAAGATGCGTAGCCACGACCAACAGAAATTTCGTTGGAAGAATGGGACACGTAGAAAGTGAGGTATATCTTGCCTCGCCATATACCGCTGCTGCAAGCGCGGTAGCAGGTTATATAACCGAATACGGAGAGGATCAATGAAAACGCAAGGAAGAGTACACAAATACGCAAATAACGTTGACACCGACGTTATAATACCTGCAAGATACCTAAATACTACGGACGCAACCGAGCTTGCTCTTCATTGCATGGAGGATATAGACAAGGACTTTACTCAAAGGGTAAAGAAAGGTGACGTAATAGTCGCAGGAGAGAATTTTGGGTGCGGATCGTCTAGAGAGCACGCACCTCTCGTTATCAAGACCTGCGGAGTAGGTTGCGTTATTGCAAAGAGCTTCGCAAGAATATTTTATCGTAACGCTATCAATATCGGTTTGTCTATACTTGAATGCGATAGAGTGGACGAAATATCTAACGGAGACGAGATATCGGTGGACTTTGACAGCGGAGTGATTTATGATATTACTACGGGCAAGAGCTACGAGGCTCAGCCCTTTCCTCCTTTTATTCAGAGGATAATAAACGCAGGCGGATTGCTTGCTTCTATCAAAGAGGAACAGTAAATGAAAAAGAACATCGCCGTTATAAGAGGCGACGGAATAGGACCTGAGATCATAGATCAGGCAATAAAGACGCTTGATCGGGTGGCAGAGACGTTCGGTCATAGCTTCGAATATACCGAGGTATATATGGGTGGAGTCGCAATAGACCGCTTTGGCGAACCCTTGCCGGAGATCGAGCTTGATAAATGTAAGCGCTCTGATAGCGTGCTTCTTGGTGCTGTTGGGGGCGAAAAATGGAATAACGTACCTGCATTTTTGCGACCAGAGAAGGGTCTTTTGAGATTAAGATCCGAGCTTGGCGTATATAGCAACAACCGTCCTGCCAAGGTTTGGAAACAGCTTTCGGACGCATCTCCTCTAAAAAAAGAGATAGTGGACGAGGGAATAGATTTCGTTATCGTAAGAGAGCTGACGGGCGGTATTTATTTTGGAAAAAGAAGAGAAGAGAGTGTAGACGGGCTGAGATCATCAACAGACGAGCTTACGTATAACGAAAAAGAGATCGAGCGAATAGCAAGAGTAGCCTTTGATATGGCGAGACTCAGAGCAAAAAGGGTCTGCTCCGTGGATAAGAGCAACGTGCTAGCCTCGAGCAGGCTGTGGAGAAGCGTGGTGAGCGAGGTGGCAAAGGACTATCCTGACGTTGAGCTTAGCCATATGCTCGTCGATAACTGCGCTATGCAGATCGTCAAAAAGCCCTCGCAGTTTGACGTGATAGTCACGGAGAATATGTTTGGAGACATTTTGTCCGACGAGGCATCTATGATAACGGG
>JAZQYC010000329.1:0-4332 GCA_045633285.1 Clostridia bacterium
AATACCTACTACGTGTTGAATAACGATATTGAGATAGATGCAGGTACGGTATTTAAGACATATCAATTGCAAAACGATCTTTACAGCACGTACGAGGATACTATAATGAGTAAGGTTCAAGCCGTTATCAGATATTTTGCCGATACCATAGACGGAAGAGGTCATAAGATAAGACTTACCTACAACAAAACTGACGAAAAGGACGTTTACCTTGGAGGATTGTTTGGCGTAATAGAAAAAACGGGTGCAATCCGCAACCTAGTTTACGAGGCGGACGTCGTTCACGCTGGAAACAGTATACGAAACGTTGGATACCGATACACCGCGCTTGCTATGATCAGCTCGGGATATTTGGAAAATTGCTTTTTCGATATTAAGATGCAGACGGCAAATTTAGTATGGAGAGAATGTACGATAGGTTTCCCCTCTGGTGGCACTTGCAAAAATATAGTTGCAAGACAGCAGCTATTTGATAAAAACGGTGAGCTTGCTACCGATCTATCTACGGATAACGCAGGCAAAACCTATTACGGAAGCGCTTTCATTTGGGAGTCCGCATTCAGTCCAGAGTTTCAGGATTTTATAATGGTTTCACCGTCTAGGCTCGGCACTGATTATTATATTGGATCACGAGAGGGTGAAAATCTCTTCTACTATAACAGTCTTGACGACGTTTTGTCGGGAACGAAAGGAAGGATACTTGATGCGCAAAAGGCTGGTCTGCTCCCTGGCGAAAAGCTTGAGGAAGGCACTAAGGTTTACACCAACGGCGCTTGGAATTCGAAGATTTGGACGTTTGACGACACGACGAAAACTATATCGTTCTTTGGACGAGTAGTGTATCAAGGATAAATAAAAAATTATGAAAACAAGTCACTTAATATGGATTACTAACGATTGGGGTTCGATCGAAAACCACGTTAATTTTGAAAGACAAGAAGGGGTATATTTCAGAAAGGAATTTACCCTTTCTAAAACTCCTAAAAAAGCAGAGCTCATAATAAGCACTAACGGTATTGCTAATATTTTTATAAACGGCGAGGATTTGTCAAAGGAATATCTTGCTCCGGGTATAGCCGAATACACGAATTGCTTATCATTCAGACGCTATGATGCTACTGATTATCTGACGGATAAGAATGCAATTTGCGTAGTAGCAGGTGACGGATGGTATTGCGGTGAGTTTATGCAAAGGGAGAGAGCGAGCTTCGTATTTGGCCTGAAAATCGCACTTACGTTATCAATTCTTTATGACGACAACAGTCAAGAAATTATCACTTCTGACGATACTTGGCAAACTTTTCGTGGTGCACTTGGACTGAACGACGTATATCACGGTGAGGAGTTTGACGCAAGAAAGCCTCACGCAGAATATTCTATCTACGGCAAGAATTTCGTAGGTGAGCGTGCTATTCTTACTACCGTTTTGCAAGAGAATTTGATCGAATACGATCTTCCTCCTGTTAAAAAAACAGGAGAGATCATTCCTGTGTGCGTAGGCAAAAGCCGAAACGGTGGATTGCTTTACGATTTTAAACAGAATTTCTCGGGTGTATTGGAGATATCAGTCAAGGGTGAGGCTGGCGCAAAAATCGTGATGAGACACGCAGAGGGCTTTACCTTGGACGGTGAGGATATCTATACCAAGAATCTACGAGTTGCTCGTCAGACGGACGAATATACGCTGTGCGGACGAGGGGAAGAGAGGTATATTCCTACCTTTACCTATCACGGCTTTAGCGTTGCTGAGATCAAGATCGAGGGAAACGCCGAGCTTTTGTCGGTTAAAGGAATAGTATTGCATACAGATCTTGAAAAATTGGGCGACTTTTATTCAGATAACGATCTCGTCAACAGGATTTATTCCTGCGCTTTGTGGGGAGCTAAATCGAATTTCGTATGTATTCCGACTGATTGTCCGCAGAGAAACGAAAGGTTTGGCTGGCTTGCTGATACTCAGGTTTTTGCAGGGACTGCGGTCAATATGTTTGACGTAGAAAAATTCTACGACTACTATATGACCCTCGTGGACAAGGCTACGGGATCGGACGGAAACGTTCCCGTATTCGTGCCGAGAATCCCTCCGATAGGAGCAAAGGAAGCGGTTTTTGGGTGGAGTGACGCAGTTATTATCATTCCCTACGTCGTATACAGATATTACGGGAATAAGGAGATTATCCAAAAATATATTCCTCTTATGAAGAGGTATATGGACTTTTGCAAAAGACGTAGACCCGAGCCGATACAAAACGCCATGCAGTACGGTGATTGGCTCAATGCAGGTCAGGACACGGCACGTGAGCTGATAGCGACGGCATACTATGCTCAAAGCGCTAAGTTATTTGCTTACCTTCTCGATGAGGTAGGAGACGAGGATAGCAAATATTATCTTGAGCTTTTTGAGAGTATAAGAACGGCTTACCGCAAAGAGTTCTTGGATGAGGACGTAAAGCGTTTAAAAAAGGAATATGAATCTCAGACCGCATACGCGCTATCGCTGTGCTTTGGTCTCATCTCTTCAGACGAAGCAAGAGAAGGTATATACGAAAGCTTTGAAGAGTTTGATTTTCACGTCATGAGCGGTTTTATGGGAGCAAGCTACGTATTGCCTGCCCTTTGTGATTGCGGAAACGTTGATCTTGCGTATAAGCTACTGTGTAACGACACCTATCCCTCGTGGGGACATTGTATCAAGCACGGAGCAACTACCTTTTGGGAGCATTGGGACGCATACGACAAAAATAAGGGCTTCAAGGAGCATTCCGATCCCATAATGACGTCGCTAAACCATTATTGCTTCGGCTCTGTTGCAGAATGGTTTTATACCTGCGTTCTTGGCATCAAGCCCTTGCTTCCGGGATTCAAAAAGGTGCAGATCAAGCCTTATATAGATAAAAGTGGAATGGTAACCAAAGCAAAGGGCTATCATATCACGCCTTACGGTAAGATCAGCGTAGAGTGGACTGTATCTGGAGACGTTGCTCGTATATCTGTAGCAAAGCCAGTAGAAATAGATGCGGAGTTCAAAATGGATCGAGTTATCTCGATTGATCAGGACGGCAAGAGAGTTGATTCGCTATTAGGTGACTGGCAACGAGCGGAGCTTTTGGTTAAAATCAAATAGGAATAGGTCAACAAAGAGCAATTTCTATGAATTTGCTCTTTTTTTATCAAAAGTTGGCGTTATGCTTGCTTTTAAGAAAAAAGGCATATATAATTAAACTGACGGTAAGCCGTCGAATACGATATTATAGGAATCAGTTTGACTATGAAAATAATGAGCGACAAATTTGAAAAAAGTATTTATTTACCATTCCTTTGGATATACGGAAACGAGTCTAAAGAGGATATTGAAGACGCGGTTGACGCAATACATAAGTCCGGCGCAAGGACTATTTGCGTAGAGTCCAAGCGCCACCCGTTCTTTGGACAGAAGCCCTTTTTCGACGATTTTCGCACCATATTAGAGAGAGCAAAGAGCTACGATATGGGTGTGTGGCTTCTTGATGACAAGTGTTGTCCGACGGGATACGCAGGCGGAGCGCTTCAGAAATATCCTCACCTCAAAAAAGAGCATATACTTGAAACTCACACCGATATCATAGGTGACAATCGTGATATCAGAATGATCATTCGTAAGAACAAGGAGGAGGACAAGCTTTTGTGTGCGTGCGCTTACAAGAGAGTAAGCGGAGACACCGAGGAGCTTACGGGCGAGCCCATTGATCTTACGGACGGCGTGCACGGAGAATATTTGTACTGCAATCTTCCAAGAGGAGAATGGAGAATATTCTTCGTCTTTAAGTCCTCGGCGTATGCAGACAGCTACGTTGACTTTTTGAACAAGGAGTCCTGCGCCTTGCAGGTAGAATACGTTTACGAGCCTCTTTATAAGGAATTCAAGGAGGATTTCGGCAAGACCTTTATAGGCTTTTTCGTAGACGAGCCGATGACGGACAATCCCAAATACAAGGATACGTTCAAGAACAAGCACCCCTATTTCAACACTGTTGGCATGGAATATATCGCTCTACCCTATAAGGACGAAATGCTTGACGTTCTGAAAAAGAAAGTAGAGAGATTTGATCTTGCTCATCTGGTTTGCTTGTGGCACGATCACAAGGATATTGCTCCCGAGCTCAGACACGCTTACATGGAGTACGTTTCGGACGGATATCGTGACAATTACACCAAGCAATGCTCCGATTGGGCGCACGCTCACGGCCTAGAGTATATAGGTCATATCGTTGAGGATTACGGCGTTCACGCAAGGCTTGGAAGCGGTGTGGGCCACTTCTTTAAGGCTATGGAATATCAGGATATGTCGGGTAT
>JAZQYC010000330.1:0-1855 GCA_045633285.1 Clostridia bacterium
TCTTTTGCAAAACGGGCGAGCTTTATTCTCTATATCTCGTTTCTTCTGGAAAAATAAGCTCGTCCGCACCCTTTGGAGCAACGGGTGGCAAGCTTCTTGCAGGAAATAGCTCCTTTTATCTTCTTGACGGCGGAGCGTCCTCTCTTCACGAATACGACTATTCTCTTAATAGACTCAACACCCTTGCTCTACCATCATCGTTTACCCCTATTGACCTCTCTATGCTTGGAGATACGATCACCGTGCTTGGAAATACCGATAACGGCGCTGTGTCTTATTTTATAAAGAGTGATATGAGCGGTTTTTCACAGCTCAAGCTATCAAGCGAAAGGGTGATAAGCTGTGTGCCTGCTCTTTTTTCAGGTGAGCTTGGTTACGCCTGCATAAAAGAATCCGAGGGTGAGCTAACTCTCTTTGGCGCTTCTCAGTCGGGCGAAGCGTGGAGCGTGCCTCTTGGAAAGGGCACGGACGGACGGGTGCTGAGATCGCCAAGCGATAGATATCTCGTTTTTTTGAAGCAAGAAAACGGGATAACCTCGTCTATATATTGCTCTCACGGCGATCTTATCAAAAACAGCATTGCTCTTCTCGACGGACTTTTTCCAATCGAATACACTTATTCGGATAGCTCGCTCGTAATTCTTGCAACGGATATAAATGAAAAATCGGGATCGCTCCTTGCCGTAAACGGCGAGGATGACCCCTCTTTGATTGCTTTTTTTGATAATATCCGTCCAAGCTCACTATGTCTGAGCGATAACGGCGTAGCGATATGCGCGACCTGCTCGGATTACTCCGCCCCTTTTTTCGGTGGTCTGGGCAAATCCTCAGCTTTCGTTATCGGACTCAGTCGTTAAAGTCTATCAGCTCACCCGTTTTGAGAGAGAGCAGATAGCACCTTATTTTTTCCTTTTTAAGAATCTTGCTCGTTGCGAGCCTGTATAGTCTTATCTGCTCGCCGTAGTGCGCTTTTAGCTCGCAAGAAGGTCTTGAGCTGTATTTGTAATCGACTATTATAGGCTCGTCACCCTCTGCCAAAAGGTCGATCACTCCCTGAAGCAGTACCTCGTCCTCTATTCCGCCCTCAACCAGCTCGGAATGCAAGGCTCTGAGAAGAAAAGCTTGCTCCTTTTTGTGCTTTTTGGAAGATATCTCCTTGATAACGCTCTGATTTAAGGCTCTTAAGAGTATCTTTTTGTTAAGAGAATCCCTTTCCTTTTGATCAAGTACGCCGTCAAGAAGCATTTTGTCAAGAGCCTCGTCAAGCTCGCTCTCTTCCTTTATCGAAAGATCTATATGCTCCATTACCCTGTGATATAAAGTACCTGCCTCAGCGCTTTCTCCTCTCGTGAGGTATATAGTCGGCGTGTCGTCTATAGCGCTCTCTTTAACGAGGGCGGTAACTGTGAGCTTGGAGGGCGTGACCGTGCTTTTTTGATGCAAATAGACGGCGTCAAGAAGCTCCTTTGCCTCAAGCACGAGCTCCTCGCTCACTCTTGTCTCTTTTTTGTCTACGGATATATCCGGCTCTTCGGTCTGCCCGTTCATATAATTATAGCAGATCTTCTTATTAACTAAGGGGTTTTTGTTCTTTGCAACGAGGAAAAAGTCAAGAAGACATTTTGCGTCCTGCTCCTCCGTTTTGAGATAAAACTCTTTATCGCTTGAGCACCTCGACGTTCCCGACACGAAGAGCAGATTTCTTGCTCTTGTCAGCGCAACGTAAAGAAGCCTTAGCTCCTGAGCAATAGTGTCCTCACCCATTTTTCTCTTGATCGCATCTAATGCAAAGTTCGACTTATAAACTCTGCTTGCAAGATCGAACGAGGGCATTGCAACGCCGTATTTTTTGTGG
>JAZQYC010000331.1:0-5571 GCA_045633285.1 Clostridia bacterium
ATCATAGTAGAGGAAATACCGCTTACGCTCATTGGGACCATAAGCATAGACGTATACGAGAGATATCGTCCTGCCGTTTCGTCGTTGTAAAAAAGCACGCCAATTTCCTTTCCGAGAGGTAAAAATACCACGACGAAAAGAAAAGCGCAAATTATAGATAAAACGATACTGCTTTCGGCTCGCTTTTTCATTCCGTTGTTGTCTCCGAGAGCTCGTAGTGAGGCAAGCTCGGGCACGAGAACGGTTGCAATAGATCCGGTTAAGGTAGAGGGAGATGCAAGAAGGGGAATAGCCATACCCATAGCTCTTCCGTATTCGCTCATTGCAACAGCCGAATCCATACCCGATGCTATCAGCTGAGCAGGAACGATTATTGCGATCAGGGAATTTATCAGCGAGCTGTAGAGCCTGATAGCAGTCAGGGGAACTGCGGTTTTAGTGACGGGTTTTATGGAGCGAGGAGCGCCAAGTCTACCACCGTATACGACGTAAAGAATGCTTAAAGCAACCGTGCATAAAACGTCTGATATCGTAAACGATAGAGCCGTTCCGTACGCTCCACCTGCGCCTGCTATAACTCCGCTTACAAGAAGTATTCCAAGGGCGATTCTGACTACGCATTCAAAAAATTCAGTAAGAGAAAAAACCGAGAAGTTTTTGTTTCCCCAAAACCAACCTCTAATCATTCCGTATATTGCAGTCGATATACAGCTTGGAAGTAGCACGAGAAAGAGAGGCAAACATCTCTCGTCCGAGAATAAAAAGGAGATCTTTGAAGAAAAGAGGTAGAGAAGGAGAACTACTCCCGAGCTGACGCTAAGACCTATCAAAAGCGCAGAGGACACTAATGATCTTTCTGCGCCCTGATCAGATATTACTCTTAGCTCTGCGGTTTTTCTAGATACCGTGAGAGGAAGCCCTGCGGTCAGCGTGGAAAAGAGAAAAAATACGGATAGAGCTATTTGATATATACCGAGATTTTCTGCTCCTATCGTTCTGGATAGGTATATTCTGAAAAGAAAGGATAAAGCTCTGGTGACTACGGAAAGAAAGGTCACGAGCATAGCGGTTTTTAATAATTTTTTTGCCATTATACCGGAATAACGAGAGTCTGACCTGCAAAAACGTAGGGTTTAGTGAGCATATTTGCTTCCATAAGTCGTTCAAGAGATATATCGTAAAGATCTGCAATATCCGAAATCTTTTCAAAGGGCTTGACCTTATGCAGAGATCCTTCTCCCGTGATTATCAGTCTTGCTCCCTCGAATACCTCTATTGAAAATCCGTTTTCTTTTTTCAAAAGCTCGGCAGAGGTTTGAAATTTTTTTGCGATCGATGAAAACGTTTCACCCTTTTGAACCTTGTATATAGTCATAATTCCTCCGTGGTTATATTTTATTCTACGGGGGGAAATATATGACGAAATCAAAAAAAGAGGAGCGAAAACAAGTTTATTTATAATATATAACGTATATATGCAAAAAAATAATTGCAAAAATCTACCGAAATGTTTATAATATACGGTGGAGTAGATTATGGCAAATAGACAGGACAAAATCAGAAATTTTTGTATAGTAGCTCACATTGATCACGGCAAAAGCACATTAGCTGACCGTCTTATAGAAAGAACGGGTGTAGTTAGCTCCAGAGATATGGAAAATCAGCTTCTGGATAGCATGGACATCGAGAGAGAAAGAGGAATAACTATCAAGCTTCAGCCGGTCAGAATGTTCTACGAGTATAAAGGAGAGGAATATACTCTCAATCTCATTGATACCCCGGGTCACGTTGACTTTACCTACGAGGTATCACGTTCTCTTGCCGCGTGCGAGGGAGCACTTCTCGTGGTTGACGCATCACAAGGCGTGGAGGCTCAGACCCTGACCAACGTTTATCTTGCTATGGATAGCGATCTCGAGATCATACCTCTTATCAACAAGATCGATCTTCCGAGCGCAGATATAGACGGAGCAAAAAAGGAGATCGAGGATATTATAGGCTTCGATACGGAGGGAATACCTCTGGTATCTGCAAAAGAGGGTATCGGAATAGAGGACGTACTAAACGCCGTTATTGAAAAGCTTCCCGCTCCCTCTGGAGATGAGAACGCTCCGCTTAAGGCGCTTATATTCGATTCGTACTACGACAATTATAAGGGCGCAATATCCTTCGTTCGTATCAAGGACGGCACGGTAAAGGCAGGAGACAGGATCAAGATGTTTTCGACAGGTAAGGAATTCGACGTTACCGAGGTCGGAGTATTTAATCCCGGACTTCTTCCAACGAGCGAGCTGAGAGCAGGTGACGTAGGATATATCGCAGCAAGCATCAAAAACGTCAAGGACACCTCGGTCGGTGACACGATCACTACCGCAATAGGTGGAGCAAACGAGCCTCTTCCCGGATATAAGGAAGCTAAGCCCATGGTGTTCTCGGGTATATACCCCTCGGACGGATCGAAATACAACGATCTCAAGGAAGCACTTGAAAAGCTTAATCTCAATGACGCCGCTCTTGTGTTTGAGCCTGAGGTGTCTGCTGCGCTTGGCTTTGGATTCAGATGCGGATTTTTAGGTCTTTTGCATATGGAGATCATAGAGGAAAGACTTGAGAGAGAATTTGACTTTGACATTATTACGACTGCGCCGTCCGTTTCGTATATCGTACACAAGACGAACGGAGATACGGTAGAGGTTTCTAACCCAAGCCATCTTCCAAGCATATCGGAGATAGATTATATGGAAGAGCCTGTGGTTAAAGCTTACGTTTATACTCCGCCTGAGTACGTTGGGGCTATTATGGAGCTTTGTCAGGACAAGCGTGGTATATACGTAGATATGGTATATATTGATTCGGCAAGAGCAAGGATTGAATACGAGCTTCCTCTTAACGAGATAATATACGATTTCTTTGATTCGCTAAAATCAAGAACGAGAGGATACGCAAGCCTGGATTACGAGATAACCGGATACAAAAGAAGCGATCTCGTGAAGCTTGATATGCTCTTGAATGGAGATATCTGCGACGCGCTAAGCCTTATCGTACACAAGGACAAGGCGTACGCAAGAGGAAGAGGAATAGCCGAAAAGCTCAAAGAGGTCATTCCCAGACAGATGTTCGAGATACCCATTCAGGCAGCGGTTGGGGGCAAGGTAATTGCTCGTGAGACCGTCAAGGCTATGAGAAAGGACGTTCTTGCTAAATGCTACGGTGGTGACATAACCCGTAAGAAGAAGCTTCTTGAGAAGCAGAAAGAGGGCAAAAAGCGTATGCGTCAGTTCGGTACGGTAAGTATACCGAGCGAGGCGTTCACCACTATATTGAAATTCGACAAATAATGGGTAAGCTCGGACTGTATATACATTTTCCGTTTTGCAAGAGGAAATGCAGATACTGTGATTTTTATTCCTTGACAGAATACGGTTACGAAAAAGAGTACGTTTCAAAGCTCAAGGAAGAGATCAGATATTACGCATCTACGTCTAAAAGGGTAGTAGATACCGTATATTTCGGCGGCGGAACACCAACGTCTCTAAGTGCAGGCTCGTTATCAGAGATATTCAACGTGATCAGCAGTTGCTTTTTTATAGAAAAAGGCGCAGAGGTGACCGTTGAGGCTAATCCTGATACCGTAACGAGTGAAAAAATAGCAGAGCTAAGGGACTTTGCAACGAGAATAAGCGTAGGCGTACAAAGCTTAGACGACGAGGTTTTGCGCTTTGCAGGGCGTATACATACGGCAATGCAGGCAAAAAGGGCTTTATCTCAGCTGTCTAGAAATTTTGACCTCAGCGCAGATCTTATGCTTGGACTTCCTTATAGCGGAGTCAAAAAAACGGTAAATTCAGCAAAGGAGCTTTTAGAGCTTGGGTGCGTGGATCATTTGTCGTGCTACGGACTGAAGGTAGAGAGCGGAACGCCCTTTGAAAAAGAGCCTGAGAGCGTATTTTTCTCAGACGACGATATTGCAGACGAATACGACGAAGTTTCTCGTCTTGCAGGGGATTTCGGGCTTGAAATGTACGAGGTGAGCAACTTTGCCCGCAAGGGAAAGGAATGCAGACACAATATCCGTTATTGGACGAGAGAGGATTATATAGGATTCGGACCGGGCGCGCATTCGCTCATTGACGAGGTGAGATATTTCAATCCAAGGGATATCAGGTCGTATCTGAGCTCACCGATAGATGGAATCAGACAAATAGAAGAGAAAGTAAGTGTAGAAAATGCAATTGACGAGACCATTATGCTTGCTCTTCGCATGAAAAGAGGAATCGATCTTAAGGGATTTAAGAAGAGGTTTGGCTTTGATTTTGAAGACAAATACGCTGATCAGCTCAAACGCTTAGAGCCATATCTTGAAAAAGAGAGAGGATTCCTATCTATAAAAGAAAAGAATTTTTATGCAATGAACTCTATAATCGTTGAGTTTTTGAGCTGAAAATGATAAAATGATAAAAAAGATTCGGAGATATTATGGACAACAAATTTACCTTAACGGACAACTTTATTTTTGATTTCGTTGACGAGGATCTCAAGGCAGGCAAGGTCAAGAACGATCTCGTTTGTACTCGTGTTCCGCCTGAGCCAAACGGCTATTTGCATCTCGGTCACGTCAAATCGATCTGCATCAACTTTGGTACGGCTATGCGCTACGACGGTGATTGCTTCCTGTATTTTGACGATACCAATCCCGTTAAAGAAAAGGAAGAATTCGTTCAATCCATTCAAGAGGATATCGCTTGGCTTGGATTCACTCCGACCAAGACGTATTTTGCATCCGATCACTACGAGGATCTGTTTAATATTGCCGTCAAGCTTATCAAAGAGGGCAAGGCCTTTGTGTGTAATCTGACTCAGGACGAGGTCAAAGAGTACAGAGGCACGCTCACTACGCCCGGCAAGGAAAGTCCTTATAGAAATAGAAGCATAGAAGAGAATCTTGATCTCTTTATGCGTATGAAAAACGGAGAGTTTCCCGAGGGATACTGCACCCTGAGAGCAAAGATCGATATGGCGTCGCCTATCCTTTGTATGAGAGATCCCGTTATATACCGTATAATGTACGTATCACATCATAGAACGGGTGACAAATGGTGTATTTATCCTATGTACGACTTCGCTTCGCCTCTGCTTGACGCACTTGAGGGAGTAACTCACTCACTTTGCGGTCCTGAGTTTGAGGAGAGACGTCCCTTGTATAATTGGTCGGTTGAGTCAAGCGGACTCTTTTCCAATCCTCCAAGACAGATAGAGTTTGCAAAAATCAACGTTTCCGACGTTATTCTTGGTAAGCGCTACCTGAAAAAGCTCGTTGAAACGGGTGTCGTTGCAGGCTGGGACGATCCGAGAATGCCTACTATTGCAGGCATGAGAAGAAGAGGCTATCCCGCAGACGCTTTGAAATCATTTATCAACGTAACGGGTGTATCCAAGGCTCAGTCCGAGGTAGATTTTGCGCTTTTGGAGCATTGCGTAAGAGAAAATTTGCAAGAAAACTGCGATTGCAGAATGGCGGTAGTTGATCCTATCAAGCTCGTTATCGACAATTACGAGGGCGAAGAGGAGCTA
>JAZQYC010000332.1:0-1883 GCA_045633285.1 Clostridia bacterium
ACGGTATGTCCGACGCTTTTTGCAAAGGTATAACCGTCCCCCGTGCTTCCCGTTGACTGGTAGCTCATACCGCCCGTTGCAACGATAACTGCGTCGCATTCAATATACCCTCTATCCGTCTTGACTCCAACGATACGACCATCTTTTGTTGATAAAGACAAGGCTTTCGTCTCTAATCTAAGGTCAATGCTTTTGGAAAAAGAAGAAAGAGCTTTAATAACGTCGCTCGATTTGTCGCTTTCAGGGAACATTCTGTTTCCCCTCTCAAGCTTGACTCTCAAGCCTTTGCTCTCAAAAAAAGAAATAGTATCCTGCGGTGTGAAGCCGTAAATCGCAGAATACATAAATCGAGGGTTAGATATAACGTTTTTTATAAATTCGTCTGGAGAGCAATTATTGGTAAAATTACATCTACCCTTACCGGTGATGTAGATTTTCTTACCTAATTTTTCATTCTTTTCGATAAGAGTTATTTCGTGCTCGCTTTTTGATAGAAGCGCAGCCGACATTAAACCGCCTGCGCCTCCACCTATAATACAAATTTTCAATTATTGCTCCTTAAAGCGGATGAACCATATTTTCTTTGTCAAGAAGATTGGAATCAAGACCACTCTTCTGAGCTTTTCTGAATTTGAAATAATTAAGAGCTACCTGAGGGAACATTGCGTACGAGAGGACGTCCTCGTCGTTTTCGTAATATTCTGCGATCTCCGCCTTGTATTTATCAAACTCAGGCTCGATAAGATCAGCAGGTCTACAGGTGATCATCTCCTCGTCACCGAGAATCTTCTTGTATACATCCATATTGGGGCTAACGGGAAGTTTGCCGTATTTTCCTCTCAATACGTCCTTAGTTTCTTTTGTGACCATCTTGTATCTCTCTCCTGAAAGAACGTTAAGCACAGCCTGAGTACCAACAATCTGGCTGGTAGGAGTTACAAGAGGAGGATAACCAAGATCACGACGAACGTTGGGAACTTCTGCAAGAACGTCAAGATATTTGTCCTCAGCGTTCTGTTGCTTGAGCTGACCGATAAGGTTAGAAAGCATTCCGCCAGGAACTTGATAGATAAGAGTATTGATATCAACCTTTAATACTTTTTCATTAAGGAAACCGTCAGATTTAAGTCTATCGGATACGCCTCTAAAATGCTTAGCAATCTCGTTGATCTTGTTAAGATCAAGACCAGTATCGAATTCAGTTCCAGCAAGCGTAGCAATAAGTGGCTCGGTTGCAGGCTGACTAGTGCCGTTACCCATAGGTGACATAGCGGTATCTACGATATCAACTCCTGCTTCTATTGCTTTGAGATAGGTCATATCGCCCGTTCCCGAGGTGTTGTGAGTATGGAGATGAATAGGTACGTTTACGACCTTCTTGATAGCTTTGACGAGCTTGTATGCGTCGTACGGAAGAAGAAGGTTAGCCATATCCTTGATGCAGATAACGTCTGCGCCGAGATCAACGAGCTCCTTTGCAAGGTTAACGAAGTATTCTTCAGTAAATACCTCACCCGTCGTGTAGCTGATAGCAGCCTCGCAGATAGCGCCGTATTTCTTGGTAGCCTGCATAGCGCATTTCATATTACGAACGTCGTTAAGAGCATCGAATATTCTTATAATATCAATACCGTTTTTAACTGCAAGCTCAACGAACTTTTCAACGATATCGTCAGCGTAATGCTTGTATCCGAGAAGATTTTGTCCTCTTAAAAGCATTTGAAGCTTGGTGTTAGGCATTGCCTTTTTGAGAGCACGAAGTCTCTCCCACGGGTCTTCATTCAAAAAGCGTAAGCAAGAATCATAAGTAGCTCCGCCCCACGCCTCACAAGAATAATATCCGATCTCGTCAAGCTTAGCTGCGACGGGAAGCATCTCCTCCG
>JAZQYC010000333.1:0-2088 GCA_045633285.1 Clostridia bacterium
CCGAGCTACGCTCTAAACCGATCTCTAATCCGTCCACGTGATTATATAGCGGAAAATTGATAGTGATGCTCCTTTTCTTTCTATTTGGGAAATACACTATGCCCTTCCACTCGCCCGTATGATCAAAGGGCGGTATATAGGACTTATAAAACCTGCTTTCCTTTTCTCCGTCTACGTACATATCAAAGCCTGAGCTACCGCAGTAGCACATATTTCTGAGATACATGCAAGGCTGTTTGACCGAAATCGCAACGTATTTTGAGTTAGTTGTGAATCTTACCCTGCCTCCTGCCGTATCCTTAGCAAAAAACTGCATACCTATAGGCAAGCTTTTCGTTACTACGCCCGGCACTCTTGCAAACGAGCCGTAGGTCTTAGGCTGATAAAAGCCGTACAGATCAAATGGCTCTTCCCTGACGTCGTGAAACACGCAGTCAGGCTCGTTGACCTCTGCTTGCGTACGGAGATTTTTATCGAGCCATTCGGTGTACTCTCTCAGATTCATCTCGTTAATATCCATTTTTAAACCTCGAATACCTTCATTCCAAGTATTTTTGCTACTCTCTTGAGCTCCTCAACCGCATCGCCAAGCGTTACGATACAATGATGCGATACGCCGAAGTCGAATACTCTCTCAAGATATTCGTTTACGGGCTTGTCTACCTTGATAACTGCGTGAAGCTCGTCAAATGCAAGTCTCGGGAAGTCTATGCTCTCGCCCTTTGATACGAGAAGTCTATATCCCTCAGGTCCTTCCATAATATGAGCGATAGTAGCTACGCCGGGCTTTAAGATAAGCTCGTAGTTACAGCCTGCGCCCTCGAACCCCCATTCCTCGGGAGTACGAGTGAGGTATATCTCGTCGTCGGACTTTGCCATGTCGGGAGTACCGATACCGTGTCCGATAACGAAGATAGCGTTATTTTCGGTGTCGTACTCTCCCCATTCGCCCATAAGAGCGGGTCTATCGGTCACGGAGCGCATAAGCATCATGGTAACCAAGCCTCCGAGGTCACCCTCGCAGTTAACGCTCATACCCGTTCTCTCCATAAGAAGTGACGCTCCCATACGAGCCGAGGTAAGCACCTGACGCTGCACGAAGTGCTGATCCAAAAAGCACATTGCGTCAAGTGAAAATCTCTTAGCCAAGCGCTCCATAGCTATTGCAAGCTTCATTGCTCTGAACACGTCTACCTTAGTGACGTTTTTGGTCTTGAATCTTGCAAGCAATTTATCAGTTTCGATCTGTGCTTCCTCGTCGCTGACCTCCTTCCATACGTCAAGAAGATGGGAAGATTGTATCTGAATGATGTTTGCGCCGAAGGTGCTCTTAAAAAAGGTCTTAGACAGCTCGATATCGTACATTCCACGGAAAACGTGTCCGATAATACCGATATTGGACTCTCTCAGATCCTTGACTGCTTTTGCTCCGCCCATGAAGGCGTCGATCTGTTTGTACGCTCTTTCGTCGTGAATGTGTCCGACTATAATCTTGTAGTCTCTCTTCATCTTGCGAAGCGTACCCGTGATCTGAGCTATACCTATTACGGCGCTGTTTCTGAGACTGCCCTCGTAGTCGCCGTTTTTGTCAACGTTTGCGTGAGGCTGTTCGGAGAAGATCACGAGAGGCTTTTCACTTACGTAGTCAAGCGCAGTCAACGTGATAAAGTCCGCCGTATACGTTCCGTATACCAAAAGAACGACGTCTACGTCCTCTTTTTTGAGAAGCTTACCTGCCTCCGCCGCCGTATCGAGGGTATCTACCATACCAGTAAAGATCGCATCGGGATACTTTGCCTTAATTCTATCCGTTACGACCTTGAGATCTCCCTCTACCTTTTCTCTGAGGGTAGGATACATTCTCCAATACTCGAAATATCCACAGGTAAGCACGCCTATTTTGAGGGGAGCTTTTTCCTTTCCTCCGGTCAATATATCGCCTGACTGACCTGCGCCTTCTTCAAATGATTTAATTACTTTGTCTGACATTTTTTAACCTCTCTTTTTGTTTATTGCGCCTATCATGCGCTCTGCGTTTTTATAAAATATATTTTCTCTGTCCTCGTCAGTTATATCCGAATATATAAC
>JAZQYC010000334.1:0-1485 GCA_045633285.1 Clostridia bacterium
GCTACTATAAGATTAAAATTTTTTATCTTAGAGAGCCTCTTGAATATCGTATCGCTCATTCCTCCTTTCTTTTTTCTTTTGTCAGTCACGTAATTGTTTTCTCCCACTCGATCACCACCCTTTCATCCTCAACGTCTAGCGTTTTGCAAACGAGACTCTTTACGTCCTCGATAATATATTTATTCTTCTCCTCGTCCCATATTCCCGATTTTTTTAAATAAACGTAAACGGCGTCGATTTTTTCAGGACAAGATTCGACAAAATATATATCAACGGTCGAATTTAGTTCCGTTTTTTCCTCAATCATACTCTGAATTTGACTCTCCTTACGCAACCATTTTCTATCGTATACGTAACGTGAAAAATCCTCGTCAACGTACGAGACCTGAGCGCTGAAATCAAACAGTTCGTCAAAGCTTACGTTCATTTTCAAAAGCTCAGGCAATGGCGAAACGATAACGAATAGAGTAAATAAGCCAAATACTCCCCTTATGTACTTTTCCGTCTCACCTTTTTTAACGATAATATCAACGAGTATTCCAAGAGCAGATATACCAATAATTCCCGTTATCCATTCAGCAAACATCATAGTACTCCTGCGTTAACGGTATACACCATAAGTATCATAACGAAAAAGAAAACGAACGCCGTTCCAAGAAGCAAGGAAATAAGCATAGAAACGGCTGATCCAACCCCGTCAAGCATACCCGACACCTTATCGTCTCCTACCACCTGTACGACACCCGAGGTGAGCTTTACCGCAAGCGAAAATACGATCAGTCTTACAAGTGGCAACAACACTATTGATATAACTACGAATATTCCCGTAATACCTACGGTATTTTTTATAAGAAGACTACCTGCAAGCACGACGTCAAAGCCCTCCGACAAATATCCACCAAGAATTGGAACGTAGCTACTGAGCGCAAACTTAGTTGCCTTCACGGAGGCGTTGTCTATTCCCGAGGCGACTAGTCCGTGTCCACCGATAAAGGTACAAAAGACTCCAAAGCCAAGTCCAAGCAACCAATTACAAAAGGATAAAAGGAATTTTCTAAGCCCGGTCAGATTAACGGTATCAGTCAGATTACCCACTACGGACAAGGTAACGCAAGCAAAAAAAACGGGGAAAATTATACCGTTCAATCCGTTGATCAAAAGAGCAGAAAGCACGGCTAAATACGGCGAAAAAATATTTGCGCTTACACCAATCTGGAGAAGAGATTATAAGGAACAACATAATTGTGGAGTCTTTTCTTTTGTTGCAGATTACATCAAAGAGGTTACGGCACAACTTGATAATGTATACTGTTTGCATGGATTTGATTTTGTACCACATCAGGAAAAGATGTTCGGTGATTTAAGGCTCCATCCAAACGATGATGGATTTGAACATTTTGCAAGTAATTTGTATGAAGCTATAAGAAATATATTACACTTAAGAAAAAAAGGGAGTAAAATTATATAAAAATGTGGTATAATGTG
>JAZQYC010000335.1:0-3297 GCA_045633285.1 Clostridia bacterium
ATGAATAATATGATAAAATATGCGGTAGTGAGGTGTTTATGAGAACTTTAATTAAGGCTTTATATGCAGACTACGCAAATAGAGACGGCGAAACGCTTACCGTAAGCGGTTGGGCTCGCTCTATAAGAGACGGCAAGAGCTTCGGCTTTATCGAGCTGAACGACGGCACGCATTTTAAGAATTTGCAGATAGTCTTTTCTGACAAGCTTGACAACTTCGTAGAGATCGCTCACCTTAACGTTGGTAGCGCGATCACCGTTACGGGCAAGCTTTTGCTTACTCCCGAGATGAAACAGCCCTTCGAGCTTCACGCAGAAGAGGTGATAGTAGAAGGAGCTTCCACTCCCGATTATCCCTTGCAGAAAAAGAGACACAGCTTTGAGTTTCTGAGAGAGATCGCGCATTTGAGACCGAGAACGAATACCTTTTCGGCAGTATTTCGCGTAAGATCTGCCTTAGCATACGCTATACACAAATTCTTTAACGAGCGTTCCTTTACCTACGTTCACACCCCCATTATCACGGCAAGTGACTGCGAGGGAGCAGGAGAGATGTTCAGGATCACCACTCTTGATATGGACAACGTTCCCAAAAAAGAAAACGGTGAGGTAGATTACTCCGAGGACTTTTTCGGAAAGAGCGCAAATTTGACGGTATCGGGTCAGCTTTCGGCAGAATGCTACGCTATGGCGTTTGGTAACGTCTATACCTTTGGACCTACCTTCAGAGCGGAAAAATCGTATACCGCACGTCACGCGGCAGAATTTTGGATGATCGAGCCCGAGATGGCTTTTGCTACGCTTAAAGAGGACATGGAGCTTGCTCGTGACCTTATCAAATATACCATAAGCTACGTGCTTGAGAATTGTCCTGCTGAGATGGAGTTTTTCAATAATTTCGTAGATAAAGGACTTCTTGAAAGATTAAGAGGTATAGTTTCCTCCGACTTTGGACATATTACTTATACCGAAGCGGTGGAGATCCTCGAAAAGCACAAGGACGAATTCGATTATCCCGTATTCTGGGGTGCGGATTTGCAGACCGAGCACGAAAGGTATCTAACTGAAAAAGTATTTGGAAAACCCGTATTCGTTACCGATTACCCGAAAGAGATCAAAGCGTTCTATATGAGACAGAACGACGATGGCAAAACCGTTGCCGCAATGGATCTTTTAGTTCCGGGAGTTGGAGAGATCATCGGTGGTAGCCAAAGAGAAGAAAGACTTGATAAGCTGATGAATGCAATTAACAGCTTTGGGCTCAAGGAAGAAGATTATTGGTGGTATCTTGATCTTCGCCGCTACGGTGGTAATAAGCACGCAGGCTTTGGTCTCGGTTTTGAGAGACTCGTTATGTACGTCACGGGTATATCTAACATCAGAGACGTTTTGCCTTTCCCGAGAACGACTGGCTCGGCAGAGTTTTAAAATCAAGAGCGTTTGCGACAATCGCAAGCGCTTTTTTTATTCGAAAAAATTTATCTAATTTCAGTAAAGCTGGGAAAAATTTCAGTAAACAGTTGTATTTTTTTGTTATTTAGTATATAATTAAACTATATATTGGAGAAGTACTATGCAAATTTGCAAAAACTGTGGAAATGAATTATTTGGAGCTGGTGATTTTTGTCCGTACTGCGGAATGGCTGTAGACAAAAGATCCCAGACAGCAAGCCCTGATGTAGAGCTACCTGCTTGTATAAACGCCGACGTTGAAAGAATTAAAAGCGTTATACCTCTTTTGAGGCTTGCGCTAAACGGCGAAAGTGAGGAAAAGGCTGAGCTTATGAACAAGATCTCCGAGCAACAAAAGGCGCTTGACGATACGATCAAGGAGCTTAACGAGCTCAAGGAGTCTATAAAGAGTGGATCAGCTCAGGCTGATGGAGCTAACGCGCCTTTCATGCAGGGTATGCCTTATCCTTATCCAGGATATCCCTATCCTCCGTATCCCTATCCACAATATCCAGGATATCCACCTTATCCATATCCTCCTCAGCAGACGAACGTAAATGAGAGTCAGGCAAATTCTAATCCTGTACAAGCAGTAGATCAGAACAAGGCAAACGAGCCTGCTCCCATATACGATAACACGAGCGATCTTGGAAAGACTAATGAGGAGATAATGGCTGATATCGAGGCTGAGGAAAGAAGATCGGGAAAAACCACGGTAAGAGCGTTGAGCTTTGTGCTTCTGTTCCTTGCGCTAGCATGTATCGTGATTCCTTTCCTTTTGCCGATAATTGGATTTACCTTCCCTGAGGGCGAAGTGGTTATCAAGGGTATTCACCTTGCAGATGCAACGGTATTCGTGCTGACCGGAGGAGAAAAGTATTTGATGAGCTCGAATTGGCTTGCTGATTTCGTGGTCGAATCGCTTGCTCTTGATTATACGACGATGCACGTTGCTATCTGGACGTTTTTGGGATCGTTCTTCCTGTTGATGCTGAGCCTACTTTTTGAGGTTTTGCTTGGATTTATTAGAGTTGCAACGGGAAACACTAAGGGAAGATTCTATTTCAGCTCGCTGTTTTCGCTTTTCGTACTAACGGTCAACGCGTTTTCTGCGTTCATAGTAGCAAGGGGTACGGATATAAGCCTTATCGTTGAATTTGTCACGGGATATATGAGGCTGGGATATTACGCCTTGTTTGGAATACTCGTTGCTCGTATGTTTATTGCGCTATTTGTTAAACGCACGAGAATATCGAGAAGAGAGCGCAGACAAGAGGCTATCAGACAAGCAAGAATGGAAGCATACAAAAACGTAAAGGCTTCAGTTAAAAAATAAATCGGAGGTAGATTATGTCCGACATCAAGAAAAACGACGGAAAAGAAAACGCTATAGACGACGTTAGCTTGGCAAAAATCGCTGCCGCGCTTATTGGCGTTGAATATCCCGGAGACGAATATTTTGACGGATCTGGGCAGAAATCATCCGAACAAACGCCCGAGCCCATCATTCCCGATAATCCACCTGAGGTTATTGATATTCCCGTGGAATCTGCAAATAATTCAAGTATCGAAGAGCTACCCGTGATTGATAACGAGGAGCTTACGATAGTAGAGGAGGCAGATATGGATACGTATGAAGAACCAATTCAAAGAGCAGAAAGAGTTAGAGCAACGCCGAAGAGAAAGCAGAGCTTTTCCGCATGGCAGAGCGCAAGACTCAGAAGCTTAATAAGAGCTGGAATTATCAAAGATCCGTCAAGACCCGAGTCTGCTTTAGAGCCCGAGCAGGAGATATTGACTGCTGTCACCGAGGATATTGTAGAAAACGAAGTAGCTGAGCCTGTTG
>JAZQYC010000336.1:0-6049 GCA_045633285.1 Clostridia bacterium
GAGCGAGCAAACCAAAAGCTTTCCCTTTCCTATTTTGTACTCGAACAACAGGGCTTCACGACGAGCGTATTTGTAGCTTGACGCTATCTCGATCACGGGCGAGAACGGTATCTCGGTCATATCGAGGGCAACCGAATATCCCTCGTTAAGCATATTTCTGAACTGCCAACCGCAGAATCCGTCGTGAGGGAAGCTCTCCATCAAGGAATGGTCTTTTATAACCGTTGCAAGATGACCCTCCGTTCTTCCTGCAAGCGCCATCTGAAACGCCGTGTTTATCTTCACGAACGGTCCCGTACCAAGAAGCACCACCCTCTTTCCGTCAGAGAGCTTTTTCTTTAGATCCTCGTAGCTGATATCCTCAGTGACTACGACGCCCTTTGCGCTCAGATCCTTTTTCCCGATTAATGAGACTCTCGGGAACGAATAGATCTCCCACTCGTTTTCTCTGTATTCTCTATTTGAATCAAGCGTAGCGGAAAGTATCATTTTTACGGGCTTATCTAGCTTTGGCGTGGTAAACGTGAAGTTATATACCTCTCCTACGCTACCTGCCTTGACGGCTTTGATCCTTGTTCTTTTCGATGCGTATACCTTACCGTCAAGAAGTACTCTTATACAAAGATCGGCGTTTACTATATCCTCGCTCGAATAGTTGGATACGGCAAAAGGAATAGTTACCTTTTGTCCTGCAAGATAGTTCACACTACTTGGCAGATCACAAAGCAAAACAACGTCAGAGTTGTAGCGAAGAACGTTCTCTTTTGTCTCCCCCGGCTTCATCTCGTAAAACTCGTTCATCATACCCACGCAATATCCAAAGGTATGCCAATGCGTGTCTATATCTCCAAGAAAATCGTACCCCGAGAAGCTTTTCGTGCGTCTGACCGTCTCGAAGCAATGCTTACGAAGACGCTTCTGCCACTCTACGGAGTTTGCATAATATAGGGGCGCGCGATCGATCAGTCCTTTATCCTCGAGGTGGCGTCTGACTGAGGAATACAGCTCAGTATCGCCTATTCTCGTGCCCTTGTATCTTTCTTCGAGCGAAAGATCGCAATAAGTACCCTGTATACATATCTCGTGCGAAAGAAGTGGTTTGTTGTAGATCGAATTTCTCTCGTCAAGCATACCAGCCTCGCCCTTTTCGGACCAATAGCTCGTTCTTCCTACGGAATAAGTATTGTATACGTCGCAAAACTCGCCAAGCGCCTTGAGCCTAACGGGATTGTGAGGAAATGGCGTGTCCACCTTATCTTCACCGTACGAAAAATACTCTATTCCTCGCATTGCCGACATCGGAGAGAACATAGAATCAGTCTCTTTATGCACGATCTCGGCGCATTTTCTCAAATGCTCTATATACTCCTCGTCTATTACCATTTCGTTGCCCGAGGAATACATAACTACGCTCGTATAATCACGGGTATAGCGCACTATTTCACGCCATTCCTCTACCGTGGTGTTATTCGGCGTTTCTACCTCGATCAGCATTCCAAGCTCGTCTCCTGCCTGCATATATTCAGCCATAGGCACGTTGGTATGGAATCTGAGAGAATTAAATCCAAGGCTCTTGAGCTTTTTGATAACTGCTCTATAGTATTTGACGTCTTTTACGGGGTGTACGGCTTTTGCAAAATAGGTATGCTCGCACACGCCTCGGAAAAAGTAAGGCTTGCCGTTGAGCGTAAGGTGCATACCGTCCTCGGACACCGTGAGTCTACGTAGACCAAACCTGCTTGAAATAGCCTCGTTTTCACTCTCTACCTCAATACCGTAGAGCTTAGGCTCATCAGGTGACCACAAGGAATATCCCTCGGAGCTAAGAGTGATCTCACTCTCTCCGCTTGGTATCGTAACGCTATTTATAACGGTATCTCCGTCCTTGATACGAATGGTTTTCGTGCTATCATTTGCACCCGTAACGCTTATAGTGAAGCTCAAAAGGTCACGAGCCGTGCTGACGTGAACGCTTCTCAAGCCGTCCGCTCTTGCGATTATCTTAACGTCGCCGTATATACCGCCCGTGCACTCGTTTGCCGCTCTATTGGTAAGTCCTGATATAATACGACCGTCGTAGCCTCTTTGATACTCGTTGGATACGACCAAAGTAATATCGTTCTCACCGTCTATGATATAATCGTTTGGTATCGAAATATAAAAATCCGAGGAATATCCGTCGTGTCTTGATACGAATTTGCCGTTAAGCCAAAACGAGAGAGAGTTTTGTACTCCGCCAACGTAAAGCTCAACCTCTCCCTTGAGATCAGATTTTGAAATATTTACCTTTTTTCTATAAGCAAAGCTTCCAAGAACGTTGGGAAGAGCCATATCGGGAACGTAACCCGTCTGAGGATAGCGCTGAAGCGAATAGGACGGATTATAAAAAAGCTCTCTATGAAAGGGATATTCACGGAATTTATCCATCATATCCTCCCAATATCCTGGTACTGCCCCCTCTATAACGTAACCCTCGCCAAGCTCGGGCTCGGTTTTTGAAAGGTAAGCGTCCTTGCCCAGATACTGCATAAACCAATCGCCGTTAAGTAACAATTCAAAAGCTTTTTTCATAATCACTCCGAATATAATTATTTATAGAATAAGTATAACATAGTAAAGGGTGGCTTCAAACAAAAAAAGTATTTAGTATTTGTCCTATTTGTTGGTTTTTTTAACCTTTTTTGGAAATCAAATAGTCTATAAAGAGCTTGATATTACCGTAACAAGCTTGCTCTTTGTAGTAGCAATTAACGGTGTATCTTTCCGAAAAATCGCTTACGTCAAGGTATTTTATATTAGGATAATCCTCTCCCTCGCTCTCTCTGCCAAGACCAATTCCAACACCCGAGGATAAAAGCTTATGATAGCATTCGTTATCGTTTGCCTGCACCGTGATCTTTGGCGTAAATCCTGCCTTTTTACAAGCGGTTAACAGCAAATTATGCATATTGCTATTCTCTCCCCAGCTAATGAAGTTTTGATCGGATAGATCTCCCAAAACGAGCTTTTTCGAGCACAGCGGACTATTCCTTGACGCCTTTAGTCTGATTTTCATAGAGCATAGCTCGAACTCAAAGTATTCGTGGTATTTGTCGTTTTGCTCGTCTATTATAATGTCGTAATCCAAATAATCGCTATCTCTGAAATCAAAAACGGTATTAAACACCACTCTCGGATACATCTGACTAAACTCAACGATATAATCCGTTATCTTACTACGCACGGCGCGAACGAGCAATCTGATCTCTCTATCGTCCTCTTGATCGGACATACTACTTATAGCCTTATCCAGCTCGTGAAACGCCTTGCAAACGGCTTGCTGTAACCTTTTACCGTTTTTGTTAAGGGTGATTCTATTTGCCGATCTATCAAAAAGCTTAACACCAAGCTCATCTTCAAGCCTTTTGATCGACGAGGATACCGCCGTCGTAGGCACGTAAAATTTCTCAGCAACTCTTGAAAAGTTTTCACTCTTTGCGCTCTCGTAAAAATATTTTAATTGAAGTAATTCCATAATCTCTCCTTTTTATATATTTTAGCACACAATTTATTATATAGCAAGTCCATTTTATCTTATTATTTACAGTTTAGTAAACGTGAGCTATAATAATACTATTAAGCACTAAGGAGATTAAAATGAGTAAAGCTGATTTGATTTTTCTAAACAACAAAGCCATGGAAGAATTGGGCGTGCTCGACATGAAGTCGGTTATGCGCGACGTCGAGAGAGTGTACGTTCTCAATCACTTGGGTGACGTTATCGCTCCCGGAAAATGCGTTATGCGCTGGGGAAAGACCACCGAAGACGAGAACGTTCTTGGTAGAATAAACGCTATGCCCGGTTACATTGGCGGTGAGTTCAAAATGGCTGGCATTAAATGGATCGGTAGCGGTCCTATGAACTACAAAAAGGGATTGCCAAGAGCAAGCGTCACTATCATACTTAACGACCCCGACACCAAGCTTCCCGTATGTATAGCAGACGGTACTGCCGTCAGCACCATGAGAACGGGCGCGTCAGGTGGAATAGCCGTTAAGCTACTTGCAAAATCCGACGCATCTACCATGACTATTTGTGGCGCGGGAGCGCAAGCACCTACCCAGCTTGAAGCGGCGTTACTTGGTAGACCAAGCATCAAAAAGCTTTACGTGTACGATATAGTACTTGCAAACGCTGAGAGATTCGCTAAATTCGTTAACGAAAAATATCCCGAGCTTGAGGTCATTCCTACCTTAGACGTAGAAAAGGCTACGAGAGATAGCGATATTATCGACTGCGTGACCCTCGCCTCCGAGCCCTTTATCAAGGGTGAATGGCTCAAAAAGGGCGCGCTCGTTATGAATATGGCTGACTACGAGGTCGATTACGAATGCGTAAACAGAGCAAGCAAGGTAGTTGTTGACTATTGGGAGAACATTAAGCACCGTATGATAAGCACGGTTGCCCTGATGTGGAAGGACGGACTTTTCAAGGACGAACAGCTCCACGCCGAGCTTGGTGAAATACTTGCCGGAGAGAAAAAAGGAAGAGAAAACGACGATGAGATCATCTATTTCAACGCCGTTGGCGCAGGTAGTCTTGATATAGCCGTAACGACCCGTTGCTACTATACTGCAAGAAGAGAAAACAAGGGTATTACCCTCCCATTCTGGGAATAAAACACTATTTGGTTTTTAAACTAAATTTTGCCTAAAAAAAACGAATGCACGTCATTCGTTTTTTTATTAGAATTGTAATTATTTGATGAATTGTCAAGCTAAGTGCAACACTTAGCGAGATTTTCGTTAGTCTTTTCATTTTTTGCTTTGCAAAAACACACGCCTTTCATTTGAAAGTATAGTGTGCTACACTTTCGAAAGGTTAAGCATTATATTCATGTTGAAAACCACATTTGCCACAAGCGTACCATACTTTCTTTTTTCCTAGTGCGCCACCTAGCAAACCTACGGGACCAAGTAAAAATCCACCCACAGCTGCTTTTCCTACGCTAAATCCTTTTTTCTGTGTATCAACTTTTTTCCACATTAAAGTTTCTCCACACATTGGACATCTGATTGGTGCTGACATAAAAAACCTCCTAAATAGTATAAAATAAAAAAGTGCGCCAACCGAAGTCAACGCACCGAAAAATGCGAAACTCCAAGTTGTCGCCAAACGAACTTTATCGCAAGTATAAGCATAGCCATACTATCGAACGGGAGTCGCACTTTTACCAAATGGATTCTGTTCGAATAGTATGACAAAATAGGAGCATAATTATCCTAAAAAAAACTACGCCTATTTGCGACAATATTAAGTTCGTTTGGCATAATTATTATATCACATATAAAATATTTTATCAAGTAGATTTACGTGGACAAAAGAAAACTCGACTTACTAAAAGTCGAGTTTCGATTATTTTTTCTCTTTAAGTGTTTTACACGAAGAAATTAACATTTTTCGTATTGCACCACAGTCATTATTAAGTTTTTTATATTGATTTTCTTCTAAATAGCCTGTTTCAAATAATAGTTCTAGCCAATATTCACTTTCAAAACATTCTTTCAGCGCTATTTCAAATTTAGAAATAAAGTCAGCTGTTCCTTGTGCATATTGTGCTTCGTGGATATTTGCGCCAATACTTGTTCCCGAACGTAAAAGTTGATTAGTTAAAACACTTTCTTTATTGTTTGATTTAATTTCTCTTGTAATAAATACAATGTTTTTAGCAAACTCTTTTGCTTTTTCTCTTAAAATGCTTTCACTCATAAGTTAATTATAGCATAAATTAAGTTTTAAGTAAAGTGATATTGTTTGCGTTGCAAACAGTTATATTTTTAGAATAAGTCTAAAAGTTATATTTTGACCTGCAGTCAAAGTTATATTATATTTGCCACAACTCGCCAAAGGCGAATAACACTTTGCGTAGCAAAATATAACTGCTTTAAGCAATATAACTTGCCGATAGGCAAATATAACTAGTGCGTCAGTAATAATCCCTATTACTGACGCACTAAAGAGCGTTCGATTTCACCTATTAGGATTTGTACATGCGCTTACGAGCAGCCT
>JAZQYC010000337.1:0-19554 GCA_045633285.1 Clostridia bacterium
CGCTCTATTCCTGCAAAATCTATAAGTGAGGACGCATCGAGCGATCTTTCGTATTCCTTGCGAAAAACTGATACTATTTCAAACAGCTTGTCTGCATAGCACCGCCTCGTTTCCCTTCCGTTTTTCTCTATCTCGTAGTCGTATCCCGAAAATGCGCTCGTGAAGCTCTCTACCTTTTTTCTCAAAAACGCCATGTCCTGCATGCTTTCTTTTTTTGAAGAATAGGGCTTGCGATTATATTTCGGATGCTCGGGAATATCCTTGGCCGCCTCTTCAAAAAAGGCTTTCGGGCTTGTAAAAAGGGCTTTTTTGACTCTCTTTACCCAAGAGAGCACCTCCTCGGGATAAGGTAGATCGTAGCTGAGAGCAGGTATTGCTATCTCCTCAATGAGTCTGAGCATTACGCTTGCCTTAGAGGCTTCCTTTATGAAGACGTAGCTTGATTCAAAATCCTCTCCTGCTTCTTTTATTGCTCTTTCAACGAAGCCCTCTCTGTCCTCTATACACGAGAGGTATTCGTCGATATCTATAACCGCCTTTATAAGACTTTCCTCCGAGCGTTTTTTGCCGAGAAAATCCACCAGCTCAAAATAGACCTCGTCACCGCGCTCAGCGAATAAGGAAAGAGCGCGCTCGGCAGAGCGGTATTTGATGCTCTTGCTCTCGTCCTCTCCTGCCACCGAAAACGCAGGGTCTACGTCTACTTTCTCAAAATACCTCTTGACGAGCCTTTTGCAGAATGCGTCTATCGTGGACAGATCTGCAAAGGGCAGTCTGTCAAGCTGACTGATTATTCTCTTTCTGCTATCCTCGTCCGCTCCCTCAAGTCTATCGCAAAAAGCCTTGGAGAGCCTCTCCTTGATCTCTCTTGCGGCTGACTCCGTGAAGGTCAGACAAAGCACTTTGTCTACGCTTACTCCGCTCTCGATAAGCCTTATGAGCCTCTCGATCATAACCGTAGTCTTTCCGCTACCTGCCGATGCTGAGACGATTATCTCGCCCTCTTTTTCCTCTATTACACGGAGTTGACTTTCTTTCCAATTAACGCTCATACCGAAACCCCCTCCGCGCTTTCACTACTGCCTGCAACGATCTCCTTTTTGATCGTACGGCTCTTTCTTTTTCTGACGATCTTTTTACGGCAGATTATCTCGTAATCACAATATTTACAAGCATCGTCAAGAGGAGTCGGCTCGATATACCCCATACTCATCTCGTCTACCGCCTGAGCTGATACCCTCATCGAATAATCCTTGATCGCCTCGAGCTCTTCCTCGCTACAGCACAAAACGGATGACGCACTCGTGGGCTTTCCGTCCTTAACGTCGTAAGCAAAACAATCGTCTGTTTTCGTGAGATCAAACTCCTTGTTGTAGACACCTGCTTCACTACCCTTGATAAAGCCCTTGAGCCTGTCTCCGCTCTCGCCCTCTTTTTCAAAGTCTCCAACGAGAGGATAATAAAGCGCTCCGACGGCTTCTTTGCCCGTAGTGGAGCTCACGGCGGACATATATACGTAGAGCTGTACTCCTGTACCAAAATAAATATCCTTGATCTCGGCAGGAGCTTTTCCCGTCTTGTAGTCAACGAGAACGCATTTTGACCCACACTCGTCTATTCTGTCTATTTTTCCCCTCAGATTGAGAGCGATATTTTCTCCCTTAAGCATGAAGACCCGATCTCCCGAGCCGAAGCTTACCTCAAACCCCGTAGGAGTGTAGCCCGATTTTCTGCACCTGTCGTTCATCTTATAAAGGGCGCGCTCTGCTTCCTTTTGAAGACGCCTCTTTGCCGTATAATATTTTTCGGTCGAGAGCGCTCCGAACTGCTCCTCGTCAAAGGCTCTTTTTATGACCGAGGACACCGTATTTTTTAGCTCCTCACCGTCAGGAAAGCCTTTTTTGGTAAGCTCGGGTATAGCAAGCTCGAAGATTCTATGCATAAAAGTACCCACGTAAGATTTGCTCTCTGCCGTCTCTGCTCGTCTTGCGCCTATACCATTTTCAATAAAGCTTCTGTAAGGACAACGGAAATAGCTCTCTATTCTCGTGATAGAGGTATTTCCCGTCGGGAAAAAGAGCTCGCTTGCGTTCTCTATATTTTTGGTCGAGCGATCTATTTTTTCTCTACCTTTGACCAAAGCCGTCAGATACGCGCTCGTTTGCTCGTCACCCTTTTCCGAGCTAAGTGCCTTGCTTGCTCCCAGCTCGCTTGAGGCGAGCAAACGGATATATTCGGGATAATTATCCCTCTTTTGAGATGCTTTGTCCTCTACCTTGATATCGTCGAACAGCGAGATCAGCCCGTCGCAAAGCTCCGAGCTTCCAATACCGCTGTCAACGTAGCTTATGAATAATTTTTCCTTAGGCATCAAAAGAAGCTGAAGCACGTGGAGCTTTTCCTCAAGCCCTGCCTCGATCGAGGTAGGCGAAAGATCAATATCCTCTCTTTTTAAAAGCTCTGCCTCACGGTCACCGAATATTCCCTCGTTTCTTTTAATAGAGGGTAGATCACCGCTGTTTGCTCCTATTATGAAAAACACCTTACAATCTGAGAATCTACTCTCGACCGCTCCGCCCACGTACACCGAATCGGCGTATAGCGGAGTAAACGCGATCTTAACGGACGCCATAGCCGAGCTGAACACACTCAAAAACTCCTCGCTTGAAACGACCGCTTCTCCTGCAAATTTTTCGGTTTCGTCAAGAGTTGAGATCAGCTTAGCGTAGCTCTGCCTGGTAGCCGAGCTTGCAAGAATATCCCCTCTTTCAGACTGAGCCTTGGAGTATTCGAGAATCTTCGTTTCGATATCGTTTTTTTGAACAAACTCACGCACGCACTCTGCCATTTCCCGAACGCTTGCCTTGCGTGGAAGAGATATAACGAGAGAGGATAGCTTTTCTCCTACCCTTTTTGCACTATCGTACTCAATATCTCCCTTGCCAAGATTATACTCTCCCGTGAGCCTTTGATAATTGACGTTGTATCTGACTGCATAGCTCTCAAAGCAAGAGGAATCCGTCTCGCCTATTCCCGAATAAGGATTTTTAATAAGGGAAAGCGCACGGTCACGGTCAAGCCCCTCTAACCCTGCCCTCAAAGCTCCCAAAACGAGAGCGGAAAGTGGCGTTTTAAAAAGCGTTATCTGCTCGTTTGCAAAAAAGGTTATTCCCTCGTCTCCAAAGATCTTTTTAACGACGGGTAGTACGCCTTCAACGTTTCCTGCAAGCACGGCGATATCGTTGTATCTGTAGCCCTCTTTCGTGAGAAGCTTTATTCTCCTTGCAAGGTAGGTAATCTCCTCCTCTGTCGACCCGGCCTTGTATATGCGTATTCCCGATCCGCCTGACGTCTTGACCCTTTCGCCGTAGGCAAACAGCTCCCCTGCGACCTTTTCTCTTGCAGGAGAAAGCGGAGCATCGTCTCTTGTCTCAACGAGAGATACCCCTGCCTTTTTCGCCATAGCACGAAGTCTTAAAAGCTCCTTTTCAGGCTAAATACGAGCGTTCCTGCCACGACCCTCGCAGGTTGCGATATTTACGCTTTTTGCGCTTTTGATAAGGGAAAATATTACCGCTCTTTGCGCTTCGGTAAAGGAAAAATAATCACAAATATAAATATCTGAATCCGCTATTATATCGTTTTCGGGACTTTCTCTTGCAAGTAGCTCTAAAAGCAAGCTTCCGTCCACCTTTCCACCTGCAAGCGCCTCGAGATACGCCTCGTACAAAAGCACTATGTCCGAGCATTTTCTGCTCGTGATCTCGGGTAGGGTGGGAATCGCCCTTTTGAGCGCATCTACCGTGATACCGCTGTTTCTAACAAGGGTCAGAACTGCGTATATTTCAGAGGCAAAGCCGGGCTTTTTGTGCATTCCGACGAAATATTTAAGCTCGTCCTTTTTGTCGAATATCACCTTGGAAAGTAGTAGCACCGAGCCCTCTGCGCTCATGCACCCCTCTGCCTTTTTTCCAAGAAGCCTCAGTCCGAGCCTACGAAACGAGGTCACCGTGATATCAAAAGCGCCCATTATCCCAAGATCCTTGAGAATGCTTCTCTCCATACTGAGGGTAAATCTATCGGGCACTATCACTATATGATTGCCACCGCTTTTGCGGTTTTCGGAGAGCTTATCAACGAGCATAGCGTCCGCTCTATATGATGCTGTCGACAAAAATAGCTCAAGCTTCATTTTTCTCTTCCTTTTTCCCTTTGAATACACCAAAAGCAAGTAATATCAAAAGGAACGGATAGGTATAAGGGAAGGTATTTCCAAAAAGCGCACTCACGAGATAAGCAAGCGCTGATGCAAGACAAACAGTTTGCTCGGGCTCTATTTCCTTTCTTCTTAAAATAGCCCTGACGTATAGACCTATGATTGCCGAAAGATACAACAAAAGTGCCGGCAACCCGACGTTTGACGCTATCTGTATATATTCGTTATGTGGCATATCGAGGCTTGAGTCAATATAATTGTTGCTGTAATAGCAGTCAAGCCCTTTTCCAAACAAGGGAACTTTTGCTATGACGTCTATAGTCTTGGTCCAGAGACTCCACCTGGTCGTGCCCTCGTTTCCCGTTGCGTCTCCCTGCACGATATTGCTAACGTCTCCTGCCACCTCGCCTGCTTCTCCTACCACGCTGACTACGCCGGTCGCCTCGAGCGCAACCGTCACACCAACGAATATTAAAAGAGCTATCATAAGCTGAACGAAAAGCTCTTTTTTATTCTTTATCAAAAAGGAAAAAGAAAAAAGCGCTACGAGCCCTATCGTCTCTCCTAGAAAAGAACCTAAGCAATCCGACATAAGCATATTGGCGTGCAAAATGGCAAAGGATACAAAATACAAGCTTTTTATGAGCTTGCTCCTTTCCTCTAAGCAAAGCGCGACCGCCATTACCGTGCTGATAGATAAAGCGTAGCCGTAGTGATTGGAATTTTTGTATACGGAACGGGTGAAGTGATACTTGAAGCTCACCCCGAAAATATTTGAATACAAAAGACAAATTCCCATAACGGAAGCGCTAAACACGAGCGCTATACAAAAGAATCTTTTGAGCCTTTTGCTTTTCAAAAGCAGACCTGCAAGAAAAATAGTAGCGTACTTGCATACAGCCTTGAAGCCCTCCTTGTTGTACCAATTACCCTCCCAGACGATCTCCTGACGAAGAGCCACCGTCGAGCTGATATAGCACCACAAAAACGCTCCGCAAAGAGCAAGAAGCTCCCATTTGGATTTCAAGAAATTAAGAATATTCTTCTTGCCAAAGCCCTTGATTGGAAAATAAGCGCACGCGCAAAAGATTATCTTGAACATGCTACCCATAAAGCAAAACAGGGAGCTATACAAGAATACGTTATCCGTAGAGATCGGAAATCCCGTGGCGGACGAAAGAAGAATAAGCAGGGGCTGACACGCATAGAGCATAAGTCCGACAAAAAGGAATATATCCGTGCCTAGCTCGCCTATACGCCAAAAAAGCTCGTCGTCCTTTTTTGCCTTATTCTCTCTATCCTCGAGCTTAGTCTCCTCTTTTTCTGCTATTTCGTTTTTTACTATATCTTCCATAATAATATTATAACAAAATATACGCTTATTTGTCAAAGACGGATAAGGACAATTAGCCTTTATATCTCAAAAACTTAATCTGTTCGTTCGTTAAGCCTTTATTTACTCTTTCTCTTGTTAAAATCCCTGCGCTGTGTTATAATTAACGTACTAACTCCTTATAAGGTGGGACTTATGATAAAAAAATCTCGTAATTTCTGGATAACTCTCGTTGTATTCAGCTTGATAGGTCAGGTTGCTTGGGTCGTGGAGAATATGTATTTCAACGTATTTATCTACAATATGTTCGGAGCAAGCCCGTCCGATATTTCTCTTATGGTTGGAGCGTCCTCCGTTTCCGCCGCCCTCACGACGGTCTTTATCGGAGCGCTCTCTGACAAGGTAGGTAAGCGTAAGATATTTATTTGCTTAGGCTATATTCTCTGGGGAGTATCCATTCTCTCTTTTGCTTTCGTTAGACGGGACGTGGTGTCGGGTATTTTTTCCTCCGCCGTTTCAGTTTCGGCTATATGCATAACGATAGCTATCGTTTTGGACTGCGTGATGACCTTTTTCGGCTCGTCTGCCAACGACGCCTGCTTCAACGCTTGGCTCACGGACTCCACCTCGGACGGTGGAAGAGGCTCAGCGGAAGGTGTCAACTCCATGATGCCTCTCATGGCAATACTCGTGGTATTCGGCGGATTTATGTCCTTTGATCTGACGACTCCCTCTTCCTGGACTACGATCTTTTGTATAATAGGCGGTGTCGTTATCTTGATCGGCGCTCTTGGCTTTTTCCTGATCGAGGACGATTATTCAAGAAGAGAAGAAAATACCTCGTATTTCAAAAATATAGTCTACGGCTTCAAGCCCTCGGTGGTTAGCGCAAACAAGACCTTGTACGTCTCGCTCGGGTGCTTTGCTCTCTTCGGTATATCTATTCAGATATTCATGCCCTACCTTATTATATATTATCAGGTAGCACTCAAAATGAACGACTACGTTCTGATCATGGCGCCGGCTATTATAATTGCAGGCGTGGCTACAGCCTTTTACGGAAGATATTACGATAAAGTGGGCTTTTTTAAGTCCCTCATTCCTACCCTTGCATCTCTCGCTTTTGGATATACGCTTTTGATTCTGTTTCAGGATACCGTTATGGTGTTTTTAGGTTCACTCCTTATGATGACGGGATATCTTACGGGTATGGCGGTTTTCGGCGCAATGATAAGAGACTATACCCCTCTTGGAAAGGCAGGTATGTTTCAGGGGCTTAGAATATTCGCTCAGGTGCTTATACCCGGAATCATCGGTCCTATGATAGGAGCGTGGGTGCTAAGCGACGCCGAGGTCATGGTAAACTCAGACGGAACGACCTCCTTTATTCCAAATGCAAATATCTTCATCTCAGCGCTCGTGGTTGCGCTTTTGGTTGCTATTCTTGCATTTGCTCTTCGCCCCAAATTTTTCAAAAATAACGATAAGGGAGAACAAAAAAATGAGTCTTTGTAAGCTTGTTTCAAAAGCAGGATCGAGCCTGCCAGACGTTCCCCACGACGTTTACCCAAGACCTCTTCTTGAGAGGGATTCCTATCTTTCTCTGAACGGTGAGTGGGATTTCGGCGTTGGTAATGTAGAGGTATACGACAAAAAGATCCTCGTTCCCTTTTCTCCCGAGAGCATACTGTCGGGAGTTAACGAGGTCTTTCCCGAAAATCTTTTCCTTTTTTATAAAAGAGAGTTCACTCTCCCCGATGGTTTTAATAAAGGAAGAGTAATTCTTCATTTCGGAGCGGTAGATCAGATAGCCGAGGTCTACGTGAACGGCGTATCAGTTATAACTCACGTGGGCGGTTACACCCCGTTTTCGGTAGACATCACCGAGCATCTCAAAGATAATAACGAGATCAAGGTCAAAGCAAGCGATCATCTATCTTCCTTGACCCTCCCCTACGGCAAGCAATCGACAAGTCGCGGTGGAATGTGGTACACCCCAACGTCCGGAATATGGCAGACGGTATGGATAGAAAGCGTTCCCGTAAATTACGTCAGATCACTTTCCGTCCGCACCGAGCAAAGCAAAGTCAGAATAACGGCAGAGGGAATAAGCGATGGATCTATTCAGCTCACAACTCCCGAGGGAGAGCTAACTATACCTATTTCATCGGGAATGGCGGAGTTTACCCTAAGCAATCCCTCTCTTTGGTCTCCCGAAAATCCGTATTTGTATCGTTTTACTCTGAGATCAGGCGAGGACGAGGTAAGATCGTATTTTGCTCTGCGCACTATCACGGTCGAGGAGATAAAGGGTAAAAAGAGAATATGCCTGAACGGTAAGCCCTACTTTTTTCACGGTCTGCTCGATCAAGGATATTGGAGTGACGGACATTTTCTTCCAGCCAATCCCTCCATGTACACGGAAGAAATACTTAAGATTAAGGCGCTTGGCTTCAATACGCTACGCAAGCATATCAAAATAGAGCCTCAGCTCTTCTACGCTGAATGCGACAGGCTTGGGGTAATAGTTTTTCAGGATATGGTAAACAACGGAGATTATAGCTTTATGCGTGATACCGTTTTGCCAACGGTGGGTTTTTTGAAGAAAAACGATACCAAGCTCCACCGTGACCCAAAAACGAGAGAGGCGTTTATAAATAGCATGAGGGAAACGGTGTCTCTTCTTTCTCCTCACCCCTCTATCTGTTATTGGACGATATTCAACGAGGGCTGGGGACAGTTTGAGAGCCAAAAGGCATACGAGCTTATGAAAGAGCTTGACGATACCCGAATAATCGACACCACCTCAGGCTGGTTCAGATGCGGTGACTCAGACGTAGACAGCAAACATATATATTTCCGAAAAATCAAGATCAAGCCGAGCGACAAGCCGATCGTTTTGTCAGAATTTGGCGGAGCTACGCTCGAGATAAATGGTCACGTCTTCAACCCCGACAAGTCGTACGGCTATTCAAAGTGTAAAACGAGAGCGGAATACGTCCAAAAGCTCAGAGCCCTCTATCTAAACGAGGTGCTTCCTGCAATAAAGATTGGTCTTTGCGGATCTATATTCACCCAAATATCAGACGTCGAGGACGAGATCAATGGTCTCGTGACCTTTGACAGAGAGGTATGGAAGATTGAGCCCGAGGAATTTTTCGACGTGTCCGAGCTTCTAAAAAAAGAAATAGAAAAATAAAATCGTTTATGAAAAATTTTGCGTGCTAGTCGCACGCAATTTTTTTTAGTATTTGCAGATACTTTCTTATGTACTTCAGCTATCACAAAACAGCAAAAAAGCTAATTGCCGAGAATAAGCTGATCTTCTTTGAGATCGTAGACGACTACAAAGGAATAAGCCCTGCGCTTTTGCTGTATTTTGACGACCCACGCCACCCCGTTATGCCAATAAGAGAATATCGGTTCGAGGAATATCTCCCTATTCTTCCCAAAAGCAAGCATAAGCATAAAAAAATCACCCGAGACGACTAGCGCTCGGGTGCATATATTTTTGTATTACTTTTCCTCGTCAAGACCCAGAAGCCTGATGAGCTTTTTTGATCTTTCTGCGTGAGAGAATTTGCTCTTGGTCTCTTGCAATCTTTCCTTCCATTCTTTTATGAGAGAGGGATCGTCAAGCACCTTTTTCATACCCTCGTATAGCGCCTCGTCACTATTTTCAACCAGCAAGCCAACCTCTGAATCCTCGATTATCTCCTTTGCACCGCCTACCCTCGTGCTAACCACGGGTATACCAAGCATGACCGCCTCCGTGCATACCGTGCTATATCCCTCGGTGTACGACGAGCATACGAACACGTCTGCCTTTGCGGTGTATGGGTGAGGATTCTTTTGCGTTCCCCAAAAGATAACGTCATCTTCAAGCTCAAGCTCCTTGACCTGTCTCGTGAGCCTTTCTCCCTCAGGACCGCTTCCTACTATCCACAGCTTAAGCTTATAGCCCTCGCTCTTTAATCTTTTTACGGTGGTGATAAGACGTGCAAAGCCCTTTTCCTCACTCAGTCTTCCAACGGTAACGAAAGTGGTCTCCTCGGGCTTTACTGCGTCGATCTCTTGCTCTCCAAGCTCGACGATCTTAAGATCGTTGGTCAAATTATACGCAAAATCTGCGTCCACCTTGCCGTTCGTTTCTTTCCTTACCCTCTCTGCATTTTCTCTCGAGACGCATATAAGCTTGTCCGCCTTGAGGTATTCGTTTAAAAGAGTGAGTCCGTTGTCGTATCCGTGCATCCACACGAAACGCTTAGCGTCCTTATTTTTGCTGTTTGCTATGATCTGGATAGGCGTTCTGATGCAAAATCCTATTTCTATATCGTATTTTTCCTTAACGGCACGGCTATACAGCCATTTTTTTGGCAAAAGATCAACGAGCCTCTGCATTCCTCTGAAATAACGCTTAAACAAGGGCTTGACCTTGACTCTCTCGTCGATCAAGCTAAAAGCGTCTTCGTTAAATCTGAATAAGGGAATAAGGGTAACCTCCACCCCGTCTATTTGAGAAAGTGTATTGGCAGCGGCAATAGCAGCCCTTGCTACTCCGTCCTGAAATTGAAAATGATTGAATACGATGCAGATCTTTTTGGTCATAGTATCTCCTTTATTCCTTCCACCACGCATCAAAACAATGACGAGCAACCCTCTTGTCCTCGGGAGGAAGCTTCATGTAGTCTCCGTACAAATTGACGAGGATATCCTCGTATCCACGTGGCGCCTGAAACTCTCTATCCTCGTACGGAATAGTAACGTATTCGTCAAAGCAGGTACGCTTAGTAATCGACGCCTCCGTAAAGTGAAGAGACCCAACGTACTCGCTATCCTTAAGATGAGTGTACTCTGCGAGCGTCTTAATTATCTTCTTGATAAGCTTCTTTTTGGGAACGACAAGCAGAGCCATCTTGAAAAAGGGCAAAAGCAATTGCTTTGGTCTTGACCAATCGGGTATAGATCTTGCGTTTTTTATGGTAAGCATCGTTCTGAGCTTAGTGAGTCTTCTGATAAAATCATCTTTTTGCTCTCCCTCAGGAGGGATCGCGTCGAAATAAAAGATATCTATATAAACTCCTATCTCACAGCCCTTAAGCTCGGTCTCGATAAGACCGGTACGGGTGTCGATGATCTTGGGCATAGAAAGATAATATCCCTTGACCGTATCCACGTTGCATAGCTTAAGATCCTTGGGAGGATTTTCCATAAACTCCTTGCAGAAGCGCTCGTAGTCCTCCTTCATCATGCCGATATCTATGTCATCGTCCCATGGGATAAATCCCTTGTGCCTGATCGCGCCAAGAAGAGTTCCGCAATGCAAAAAATAATTGATTCCTCTCTCTTTGCAAAACTCGTGAACTTTACTAAGGATATCAAGCTCAACTTTTTTTACTTCGTCACCTGTAAGCAATTTTTTCATGTCGAAATCTCCGATCAATTAAACTCTTTTCTGTATTTAAAGCAGAAGAATGCTCTGCCACCGAGAAGCATTACCTCTGTCAAAACTCTTACGATACATACGTTTACCATAGTGAAATTTCCGCTAACTCCGAGAATTATCAGAACGACCACCTGAAATACCGCTGAGGCGATCGAGGTAAACGTGATCTGCTTCGGCTTGGATATTGCGCCAAGCGTGGGCCAGCCAAGCATAACGGAGGGGAAAGAAAACACGAGAACGAGCAAAAGTATCTCAAATATTCCCACCGCAGGAAGATACTGATCTCCGTAAAAAATTCCGATAATAAACTCCGATAAAAAGAAGCAACCTGCGACTGCAACTAAAACGCATGGCATAAATATTAAAAAGACCTTTCTGATAAGCGCAAGGCTCTTTGTCTTGATCATATGAGGATAAAGGCTCGTGGATATAGGTCCATACAATCCCTGAGCTACGCTTATAAGCTGTATCGCAGCTCCCCAGAACGCAACGTCTGCCGCAACGAAAAAGAGTCCTATTATAAAGGTATTCATTGCGTTAAACGCAGTTGAGGCGGATTGAGAAAGAAAATGCACGAAGCCGTCCTTGAGCGCCTGCGCGCCATCTCTGACCTTGACGATGCGTATTTTGTAGCCCTCTCTTCTCTCCCATATAACGGAAAGAATAAGAGCTACTCCACCGCTTACTATATTTAGCACGGGGAGCATCATATAATCCTCGCTCGACTGAATCAAGACGAAGGTCAAAAGGGTCGTAAGGGTCTTGCAGATCAAAAATCGGTAGGTAATTACCTCCATTTTCTCTATGCCACGGAAAAGATAATCAGGCAAAAAGGCGTTGAGCACCGTGCCTATAAACATTAAAATCAAAAACAGCTCGTAGCCATGCAAAAGCTCTATGAATAAAAGCATTCCCACGAGCACCGCCCCAGAGACGAGCGTCAGCAGACATTTTGCCATAATGACGCTACTATGAACTCTGCTTATCTGCTCCTTGTCACCGTTTGCATTGACTATATCACGAGTAGAGGACAAAATAAACCCGTAGTTTATAATGAGCGTGATATAGGTCATACACGTTCCTGAATAAGTGTATATACCGTAGCTGTCTACGCTTAAAACTCTGGTGATGTACGGGATAGTAATGAGGGGAAAAACCATCTGTGCAATATACAGTACGTATTGCATAAAGGTGTTTTTTACGACGGTTTTTTCTCCGCTTTTTTTCTTAAAAATGTTCTTTAGCCCCATTTATTCGTCCTGCAAATAAAATCTTTCTATATCTCTTGCCGTGCTTGAAATATCGTATCCTGCTTTTTGTATATTTTCTATACTGAAAGCTCTATTCGTGGTAAAGTTTTCAATAACAGTCTCTGCCCATTTATCCGAGCTTTCTTCAAGCGAAATATCAACTATATTATCGTTCAAATAAGTATCTTTGGTCAAAGATGAGGAGCAAACAATATTTATATTCGTTGCCTGAGCCTCGATCATAACAACGCTTAGCCCCTCGAAAAGAGAGGGAAAAAGGAATACGTCCATAGCCATAAGTAGCTCGTTCACGTCCGATCTTATTCCTAGGAAAAGCACCTTATCCGAGAGATTTTTACTCTCTACCTTCCTCTTGATCTCATCCTCAAGCTCTCCTCTTCCAACGAGAACGAGCCTTGTGTTCGGCTCTTTTTTGCAGACGCTTTCAAATACGTCTATCAAAAAGGTGTGGTTTTTCTGATAATTGAATCTGCCTATATGACCGATGAGCTTAGTGGACTCGTCTATATTGAGCTCTGCTCTTTTTTTGCGTCTCAGCTCCTCGTCAAAAAGATAAGTGGTCGCATCAATACCGTTTCTGACGATCTTTACCTTGTCCTTTTTTACCCATTTTTTGCCAAACATCCAGCGTCCTGCATCATCCGAGCAAGCCATTGCCTCGAATTTCAACAGCCTCAAAAGTGGCTTGAATATCTTGTGTAGTCCTACGTGAGGCGCGCTTGTGTTGTGGGAGTGCACTATTATTCTTTTTGCTCCGCCTCGTCTTGCGCTCAGCACTCTTATAAACGCATCGAATGCGTGACAGGTATTGATATGATAGGTATCGTACTCAGGGTGGGATTTGAAAAACGCCTTATTTAGTTTGTACTCGCCCCAATATCTGCTGAATTTGCCGGAATGTGGGTTGTCTCCTGCATAGATCACCTTACCGCCAAGGCTCTCTATCTCCTCGTCGTAATCTCCTTTTTCCTTAAGGCTTACAAGAAAGTCAAAGGATAGCTTATCCCTGTCGATCTTGCGAAAGACGTTCATCCAAAGCGTCTCCTGTCCGCCTCTGTTCATTATTGCGACTGATTGCAATACCTTCTTCATAATATTTTCCCCTGATTATCCGATGATCTCGTGTATTCTGCGATTGATCAGCCTTTGATCAAAATTTTCCTCTGCAAACTTTCTGGAATTTTTTCCCATTATTTCTATCTGGTCGGGATTTTCGATAAACCAGATCATTTTGTCAGCCAAAGCCTTAGCGTCTTTAACTGGAACTAAAAAGCCGTTATAGCCGTCCTTGACCGTGTCCTTCGTTCCGTAGGTGTCGCAGGTGATCGAGGGTCTACCACACGAGCCTGCTTCTACGTTCACGAGACCAAGTCCCTCTCTATACGAGGGAAGAACGTTTACGCTACATTCCTCAATGTACGGTCTTACGTCCTTGGTCACCCCAAGATAATTAAGCGTGCCCTCGTCGATATATTCCTTGACGTCAGAGAGCTTGAGCGAGCCCTCTCCCCCAAGATAATTGAATACGGCGTCGGGATATTTTTTCTTGACTATTCTTGCCGCCTCGCAATACTCGTATACACCCTTAGTTTTAAGCATTCTCGCGATCATCAGAAAGGTCTTGTGATTTTTAACGGGAGTAGGAGTGAACTTTTCAAGGTTTATTCCAACCCCGTGAATGATCTCACATTGCTCCTTTTTCACGATTCCACGATCAATAAACTCATTTTTGTCGTCCTCGTTGAGGAAAAACACCTTTTCGGAGCTTTTAAACGCCTTTTTCATCATTCTGCTTACGAAAAATCTGATGAGTTTCCACTTAAGTCCGTTATTGATAAAGACGTCTCCTGCTCCCTCTACCATGGAAAAAATCCTCTTAACGCCTGCCGATCTTGCGCCGAGCGTTCCGAAGATATTAGGCTTGAGCATAAAGGTAAATACGACGTCGGGGGCTATTTCCTTGATAATTTTGGTGTATCTACGCCTCAGGGCAAGCACTCTCATAGGATTAGTTCCTCTGTTGTCCTCGTCCATTACTCTGATGCTGATACCGAGCTTTTCGAGATCGCTTTTGTACTTGCCATCAAAGCAAACCACCTCGATCTCCATTCCCTGCGCCTTAAGATATTGAATCAGACCGACTCTGAAATGGTAGACGGTCTGAGATGCGGGGCACAGAAAAAGAATCTTTTTAGGGGATAGGTTATCCATTATTCTTCTCCGTGTTTTCTATAGATGCTTCAAAATCAACTATTCTGTAATCTTCCTTGTACTCACTCATTGAAAGCTCGTACGAAAGGCTACCAAACGCCTTGTTTACAAGCTGAGTAAAAAGACCAAGTATTCTCAGCGCCCAGCCAAAGCCGGGGATAGTCCTTGCCTTTTTTCCGTGAACTCTGCGGACCTCTCTGTAGATATCCACAGTGCTGACGTGCTTGGCGTTTTGTGGCCAGAATATTCCTCTTTCTCCGTTTGCTATCATAAGTCTTACGAACTCAACGAGATTGCCAACGTAAAGCATTGATCTTTGGTTTTTTACTCTTGGGAAAATAGGAAGCTTTCTGGAAAGCTTGGACAGCGTGGGATAATTTCCCTTACAGTCCTCACCGTATATCATTGGGGGACGTAAAACTACCACCTTGAACTCCTCGCAGTCAAGAGCAAGTATGCCCTTTTCCGCTTGAAGCTTGCTGTCTCCGTAGCAATTAGCAGGAGTCGGCTCGGTGTCTCTTGTGATCACCTTGCTTTTTCCGATCTTAGAGCTTGCTCCGTACACGATAGCCGAGCTCATAAATATAAACTGCTTGACCCCGTCAAGCTTTGCCTTTTTTGCAGTCTCAATGGTAAGATCGGTATTGACGGAATAATAAAGCTTTGCCTTTTCCTCAGATATTTTACCATCGTCAGAGTGAGCTATTCCTGCAACGTGAAAGACGGCGTCGTATCCGCTGAAGCTCTTTTGTCTCCAGGAGCCGTCTATCATATCAACGGTATCCACCTCGTAATCGCCTGCAAACTTAGACTGAATATAGGATTCAAATTTTTGACCTATATAGCTGTTTGCTCCCGTGATAAGAATCCTTTTCATTATTCTTCCTCTTTATTTTCTTCCTGTTGCTTTTTCATTTCGCCCGTTCCGCCCTCGACTACGCCGTCAGACCTTAGAACTGACAAAAACGTGCCGAAAAAGCACTTACAATCGAACAAAAAGCCCATTTTTTCCACGTATTCTCCGTCAAGACGAGCCTTGACGTCGATCTCAAGCTCGTCACGTCCGTTGATCTGAGCCCAGCCGGTGAGTCCCGGTTTTACTGCGTTTGCGCCGTATTTGTCTCTCTCCTCGATGAGATCAAACTGATTCCAAAGCGCGGGACGTGGACCGATCACGGACATCTTTCCTGACAAGATATTGAATATCTGAGGAAGCTCGTCAAGCGAGGTCTTTCTCAAAAATCCACCAACCTTGGTGATCCATTTTTTGGGATCGGACAATTCGTGCGTCGGAGCGTCGTGAGGAGTATCCGTCCTCATTGTGCGGAATTTCAAAATAGTGAAATGCTTCTTGTTTTTGCCTACTCTTTTTTGCTTGAAAAATACGGGACCCTTGCTGTCTATCTTGATCGCAATAGCTATAACGATCATGGGCAAGGCTAGAACGATAACGCCTATAAGCGATATCAAAAAATCAAAAACTCTTTTTAAAAAATGCTTATACATAGTCCTTCTCTCGTTAGTTTTATCTACTGTAAATTTTTCTGTCCTTTTCGATCACGCTTCTTGCAGGAACGGTAGCGTTACAGTCTATCTGACAAAAATCTCCAACCGTGGAGTCGTGATTGACAACTGCTCCTGCGCAGATAAAGCAACCCTTTCCGATAGTGCTGTTGGAATTGACCACGGCAAGAGCCTCTACGATAACTCCGCCCATAAGCCGTGCAGACGGTGATACGTACGCTCTTGGAGAGACGATGTTTGCGCTTTTGAGCCCAACCTCGTCGCAGACGGCAGAAAGCTTTGCTCTTACCTCTGCGTTTCCGATAGCTACGAAATAGTAATCGTATTCACCCTTGAGCTTGTCAAGATCGGACACCTTGCCGATAGCAAGCGTGCTCACGTCATCCACGAAGCTTATCCTGTTAAACTCTCCCGATTGCTCCGCAGTCTCCCTTGCGACCGTTCCGTACTGACCTGCGCCTATAATTAAAAGGTTTTTTTCTTCCAACTGTTTACTCTCCTATTTTGATTATTGTATCACGCTCGGGTCTTATTGTCAAGTCTCGGACCTACTAATATATTATATACTATATTTATAATAATAATTTATGTTTTCAATCAAAAGACGCCCATTTGTGGCAAAACACAAAAAAATAACCTCTGAATGAGGTTATTTTTCAAAGCTTATCGGTTTATTATTTTTTATAAAAAGCCTCAAAGGTCTCACGCGAGGTGATGCCGTATTCCTTAAACGAAAATTCCTTTTCGTCCTTAACAAGGCTCTTATACCATGCAAGCGTATCGCTGATATTTGGGACGTTTACGCCGTAGAAATCTGCTATCTGCTTCAAGATCGTAAGTCCGAACGAGAAATCCGCCACGAAGTATCTCGAGCTGAAATCGGGCAAATATCCACCCTCAACCCTGATAGACGGAGTGGTTAAGCCCTTGAAACTCTTGATGCTTCTGATTTTGCGCGTGAGCGCCTCGGGTGTGTCGCTCTCGTAGTGCGCCTTAAGCGATCTAACGAGAGATAGATCGAACGGCTCTATCGCTCTGCAAATATCCTGTACCTCCCTATCACACTTGAACAAAAGCTCCGAGCTTTCGTCCGTCCAACCCTCGTAAAAGAGAGGAAGCTCCTCGTAGATAACGCCCTCCTTGAAATCCTTAAAAATCGTTCTTAGTCTCGTGGTGTGCAGTATAGGATTTGAGGGAGTGAGCGTAACGTTGAGGTAATTCGAGGTGGTATCGCAGGGCATATCGAATATTCCCGAGATCAGCTCTCTTATCTCCTCCACGTAGAGAGATGGAATAGAAGCAACGAACAGCTTGTCTCTGTATCCCGTAGCGCAAACGGTCTTGCCATATTCAACTATTCTTGCTACGCTTGGAACTCTTTGCAGTCCAAATATGACAGCGCCCTTTTCCTGACATTCCTTAAAGGCGCATTCTCCACCCCCAGTTCCAGGGATGAGTCCTATCTTTACGCCATTTTTGATATAGGGCAGAATCTTTTCTGACGCATCTTTCATTCCAAAAGCAGGTACTGTTACGAAAATAATATCTGCATCAGAAAAAGCGAGTCTTGGATCGCTCGTTGCACATTTTATATCAGCACGGTGGATAATCTCTTTATTTTCATTGACGATAGTAAGCGTTTTTGAAAAAAGCTCGGGCTTTGAGGAATATATCGTAACGTCGTGACCCTTTTTTGCGCAATGCACGGCAAACTGAGTACCAACGTTTCCTCCACCGAATATAGTTACCTTCATACAGTAGTCCTCCACTAACGGAATAATCTTCCGTTACGTTTTCTCTTGTTGCACGATAATTTTATCATATACGGCAAGCCTTGTCAAGACGAGAGGTTGTATGTTAGCTATAGAAAAAGAGCACGCCGTGGTTTTAACCGACGGGTGCTCTCTTAATTTTTTCGATAACGCTTATTCGGGCTTTTTGTCAAAGTCAAGGGTGAGATCGTAGTCACCGAGCTTGTTGACCTTAAAGCCGTTCTTTTTGTACTCCTCGTAGTCAAAAGCCTCAAGCTCGTCTATTGCAAGCTTGTGGAACTCGTAGAAGTTGTGCCACCATTCCCAGCCCGAGCCAAGCTCGTTTGATAGATATGCGTCTGCTATATCGCAAGCGGTCTGAGGAGCTACGTAAAAGGCTCCCATTGCAAGCACGTTAACTCCGTTACCGGTGATTGCTCTTGTTGCAGCGGGCAAGCTCTCTACTACGCCTGCGTGAACGTGAGGACATTTGCTTGCAGCAATATGTATACCCATACCCGTACCGCAAAATAGTAGCGCCCTCTCGTAATTACCCTCGGAGATCTCTGCTCCGACTCTGAGACCTACTCTGTGGAACATAAGATCGGTATCCTTGGGATCGGAATCCTTTTTTACTCCGAGATCAAGTATCTTCCAGCCTTTTTTTTCAAGATGCTCAACTACTACCTCTTTGAGAGGAAATCCTGCAAAATCTGCGCCAACTACGAGATATTTATCCTTAACAGTTTTCATATTTACTCCTTTTGCACGGCGCGCCGTGTAATTTTATACTATTATTATAACATATTAAGACGCCTAACTCAATATATTTTTTTATAGCTCTTGGACTAAAGTAACCGTTTTTTTAGCTGAGATAGCCTTTCTCTACCTTATAATATCGAGAATTTCGCTTGGCTTTTGGGCAAAGATCTTAGCGCCGAATTTTGCAAGCTCTTCTCTTTTTCTATTTCCCCACAATACCGCAACGCACTTCATATTTGCCCTCGTAGCGACCTCGACGTCGGTCTCTCCGTCTCCCACGAAATAAGACTCTTCCGCTACAGCTCCAAGGTCTTCAAGCGCCTTGATCGCCCCTCTTGGATCGGGCTTAGGAAGAACAGTATCGCTAAGACCTAGCGCGTAATCTATCCCAAGTGGCGAGAGCCTACTCTCCATAAGTGGCTCTATCTCATGCTGAGGCTTGTTGCTTACCGCGCCGATTTTGTATCCACGCCTTTTAAGCTCCGATATGACCTCCTTTATTCCCTCGAAAGGCTTGGTCTTGGGGCTCTTTCCTTTTACGTAAAAATCGGTATACTCTTCAAGACATCTCTCAAGAAGCTCCTCACCCACATCTTTTTTGAGAGAAAGCTCTACAATTCCCCTTGCGCTTACGCCCAAATAGCTCTTCATTTCATCTACCGTAACGAGCTCAAAGCCATGCAGAGAAAGCATAGCGTTCATGGCGTCCATTATATCCCAGACGCTATCAAGCAGGGTCCCGTCAATATCAAATAAAACCGCCTTTTTCATGATTCCTTCTTTTAAAAAATCTCCTCAAAAATATCTCCGTCAAGAGAATATATCGCATCTATCGGAATAGATGTTCCCGCACTGGTCAAAATCAATCTTTTGTACATATCGATCTTTTTGACCACGCAAAAAAGCTCCACGTACTCTCCACCCTCCTTTTTTTCGTCGGGAGAAAAATACGCCACCCTGATCTCGGGAAGAAGAGATAGCTTGCTCTCCAAAATGCTGAATTTTGCATCAAGCTCTGCTTTTTTCTCCTCGGTAAGCTC
>JAZQYC010000338.1:0-1541 GCA_045633285.1 Clostridia bacterium
CTATCACCCTATCTCCTGCAAGTGGATAGGTATTAAGATCGGAAAGCATATATACGCTATTTGCGCCGTACTCTTTAATAACGGAGGTGATCTCGGAAAGCACGCCCTTTCCTACGATCGCCTTTTTGATAAGAGCGTAATGTCTTTTACCGCAAGCGCAAAGCTCGCCGTCGCGAGATAAAAGCTCTGCAAGATCCATTATATATTCTCCTTAGCCTTTTTGTTTTGTCTTTTGATGAGATATTCTGCAAGTATCATACATCCAAGCAGAACGAGGATGCAAATTGTGACGAACACGAATCCTCCCGTCCAACCGTGACCGTTTATGACCACCTGCATAATAGGAGTAGCTACGCCTGCTGCAAAGGAGGCTATACCGTTATTAAACGCTCCGTATTTTCCTGCGTCGAGCTGACCTCTCATTTTGTTGGGAAGAACGAAAGCGTAGACCGCTGAGCAAGCTCTCGAGGTAAATATGAATCCAAACAGCAAAGCTACCGAAAGGATAAGGTTTACCGAGCTGAAAAATACCAAAAGCAATATAAAGACAAGCGATAAAACCACGAAAACGCCCGTTGCAGGTATGAAGTTATGCCTATCGCAAGCGTTAATGAGCATCGGCGTACCATAAATGATGCTGATCGGAGCGAGAATGCTTATCCATATCGAGAGCGAGGTGTCGAGATCAAACGTCGTAATAATAAAGTCCGCAAACCAATTATATACTCCGTAGTACGCTAACATAACGGCGATCTCGGATATTAAAAGTATTGCGTAAAAAACAATCTTTCTGAGTGCGGTATCTATCAAAATATGCGCTCTGCCCTCGTAGCTTGATTTTTCCTCTTCCAATACGTCTATTACGGGAAGAGCTTTGGATACTCTTCCACACGCTACGAAGAAAACGATAGCGGAAACCAAAAATAAAAATCCAAAGAAGATAAACGGAATATCCCAGCGTGATATCGATACGCAGATCGCGCACCCTGCGTACGCAAGCAGATTACCAAAGGCAAAGCCGTAGCTCATGATAGCGCTTGCCCGAGAAAGCTGTTTGTTGGGAAGATACTTTCCAAGGATCGCCATGCAACCGCCCCACAATCCTGCGTGCAAAACTCCATTTAGAGTCATTATGACGTTGATCTGCATTATATTTGTAGTAAATGCAAGAAAAATCGTGATAACTCCAGACAAGGATATCGTCGCAAAAAGGTAATTTCTGACGTTGATCTTATTATAAAAAAGAGCAAGCACGAGCTGAACTCCGCCGTAGGTCACGAAATAACAAGTGGTTGCAATACCTGCAGTTACCTTGTCCGTCTTAAAAACGTTGACGATCTCGTTGATCTCAGCGGTGTATATACCCTTGGTCGCCATCATCATCGCATACATAAAAAACGATGCGTATATGATCACGTTGTACCATTTTTGCTTGCTTTTGGTATCCGTTGTAAACTCTTTGTCCATCGTTAAAGCACTTAAGGGGAAAGCATAACTCTCCCCTTTCCTTTTATTTTATGATCTTAATAATTCTTTACGTG
>JAZQYC010000339.1:0-1166 GCA_045633285.1 Clostridia bacterium
CTATACGAGCTGCCTCCATATATCCCGTAGATACACCCTTGAACGCTGCGTAATAATACAGGAAATGCGCTCCCGTGAATCCGATCTGCACGATCATCTCACCCATAATAGAATCGTATATTCCGTACGTTTGTCTCATTACTATTGATGCAGCAAGTGAAGAAGGAAGAGATATAACCATCAACGCTACTACTACCTGATGCATAAATATCATCTCTTTGTGATGTCTATATTTAGCTGCGCAGTATGCACAAGCTGCTCTTGATCCCTCTGAAACGAATGCATATCCTACTGAAACGATCAATGAATACATAAACATTTCTGCAAGGTATACTCTTCTGGTATCAAGTCCGACCTCTATCATAACGTAAAGCTCGGTAAAGGTCTCTACGTAGTTTCCAAATCTCCAACGTCCAGGAAGATCAAACGGTCTCAAAGCGAAGTCGTTTGCTCCTTTCAACGAGCACATTACTGCCCAAACAAGAGGAAATACAAGCGTGAAGGAGTATATTCCCATGATAATGGTTGCAGCAATCGCAAAAGGAGTTCTTTTTTCTTTATGTTCTAATACTGTCGTCTTTTCTTTTGCCATAATTAATACTCCACTGAAGGTCCATATTTCTCTACGAGATGTCTCATCAAAAGTGTCAGAGGCACGGTGACGCAGGAAATAACAAGGCTCATTGCTGCAGAAAACGGGAATTTAACAGGATTATCCGTTTGTCCGACTACCATGATGTACATATAGTACGATATCGAATACAGGTGCTCTTGAGCGTTCGGTCCGTAGAACTGATAAAGAGGAAGACCTGACATAAATACACCCGTGAAAAGCGTAATAAGCGTAACGGAGAGAGTCGGGAATATTAGGGGTATAGTTATGTGTATGAACTCCTTGCTGTGGCTAAGTCCGTCGAGCTTACCGTATTCTACGATAGATACGGGGATTCTGCTCATTGCGCCCGTATAAATGATAAGTCCTCCGGCAAATCCAAGCCATTGTGAATAAACAACCAACGTCCAGAAGTTTGTATCAGGGTTATTCAAAAAGCTCATAAGCTCGGGATTGCCAAGAATTATGGGCAGACCGTAGTCAACAAGATATGAGTAAATAAGAGTCCATACCATACCTGATATGATCGAGGGCAAGAAAAGTATTACTCTGT
>JAZQYC010000340.1:0-1811 GCA_045633285.1 Clostridia bacterium
GTCAAGAAGACACTCTCCCAACTGAGTTAATTGCCCAAGCGATAGTATTGTATCATATCAACCTTTTGTTGTCAAGAAATTATGCTTGATTAAATGCCTTTATTAATTATAGTAAAATTTATTGTGACTTTAAAATCATTAAATTGAGTTGGCTTTGTCAAATAAATTTATAATCGCTTTCTTTTTTTGTTTAGCATATTTCAATGCCTTGTATGCACCCGAGCTTTCTCGTTCTTCAGCGAAGAAAATAACGATATCACTTTTATCTATTATTGCACAGTTTCGATAATAAATTCTCTGATACCACCAATCAAACTCTAAGTCTAAATATACAAAATCTTCATAATCTTCACTCTTTAACCATTTAGGTCTTTTACTAATTTTTAAATGCCGTGGGTCTGATAAACAGAATATTCTCTTAATGTGAGTGTGAGTTATCTTTAATTTACTTACGATTTTGTGACATAGCTCGTCAAACATTCCAAATCCGCCAAAATAAAAAATGGCACACCCTTTATTTATCACGTCCTCAAGTGTTTGAAACAGTTTGTTTTCTAAATCTATTGATGTCTGAATCGTCCTATGTCCAAAAACAGCGCAGGTTTTATTCATAAAATCACCTTTAGGGTTGTATATAGCCATAAAAGTATAACACAAAATATGGTTGCACGCAACCATAAATAAAAATTTTCTTTTAGTAAAATATAGTTATATACAACTATAAGGAAAATAAATTATGAATAATAGCGTCAATAGGGCAGTAGCTTTAAGAATCAGCCAATTATTAAAGCAAAAGAATATGACACAATATAGATTAGCAATGAATAGCGGAGTAACGCATTCAACCTTAAAAAATATTATTCACGAAACGGTGAAGGATAATTTGTTATCAACCGTTATTCTAATTGCGTCAGGATTTAATATGACTGTTAGCGAATTTTTGGATAGTCCGCTGTTTTTAGAGGAAAATCTCAATATTTAACAAAGAGCAAGAGTAAAAGGAATAAATCCTTCTATTCTTGCTCTATTTTTCTATAAATGAATTGATGCTGACGCATCATGAATTGAATTACGACCATCATGCCCGCAGGGCAATTCATGCAGTTAACTGCAATTCACGAAAGCTTGCTTTCAATTCACGCAACGGTAGTTGCAATTCATTGCGTGCTATCCTCAAGCGGATAACACGCATTTTGTGCGTTTTTTATTATTCTTTTTACCCTTTATTCAACGGGTACGATCTGCTGGAGCGTGGTCGTGTGAATAACGGTCGCTTCTGCGTTGTAGATAGTAAGAGTAAATACGAGCGTTTCGGTATTGATCTCGCCCTCAAGCGTTATGCTCTCGGGATTGATGTTCTGATCGAAATCGTAGGTGAAGCTTCCTATTTCGTTTGCTCCGTCCGATACCGTAACGATAGCGTAGTCTCCATCAATAAATGCGTCACAGCTTTGAACGAATCTTACGGGGCTGAGGATCGTTTGCTCCTCTATCGTGATGCTCGTAATATAGGGTACTGCTTGCTTTACGATAAGCTTGCCCTCGTCTACGTACAGTCTCTTGATAGAAGCGTCGCTGACTAAAAGCGTATTGATCTCGCCCTCAAAGGCAGGAGAGTAGAGCTGAGAAATACGGAGAGAGTGATTATCCTCGTTGATGACGTAGAAATTGAAGCTTCCCTCGCCGTTCATTTCGGGGATATACAGTTTCGTGTTCTCTTCAAAGGTCATCGTAAGATCTGCTTTATTATAGGTAAAGGTCTTACGAGCTAGCTCGTGATTTTCGCAACCTGACGAGTAAACGGCAATTAG